>JAUYTH010000369.1 GCA_030695165.1 Bacteroidales bacterium | reverse complement strand
AGAGCGGGTGGTTGGTAGGTAACGACCTCAATCCTACTCTGTATTGCCCCTGCTCAATGGATGCAACATATCTTAATCTCTCGCCCTTTTCGGCTGCCTCATTGTATCTCTGCAGGAACTTAGGTTCCCACTCTTCTACTTTGGTGTAGAAATCTGCAAGGGTTCCCGAAAAGAGGGCTTTATCAACCAGAGGTTCAATCTCTACATCCTTTTGCTCGGCACGAAAGCCGCACTCTCTGGCTATGATTGTACACTTCCTCAACACATCGGTTCCCGAGAGATCTACCCTTGGATCGGGTTCGGTATATCCGGCCTCTTTGGCCTCCTTTATGAGCGAAGCAAAACTTTTGGAGCCGTCATAACTGCTGTAAAGATAGTTTAGAGTTCCCGAAAGTATCGCCTCAACCGAAATAATCTTCTCTCCGCTCACCTTTAGCCTTGAGATGGTCTCAATCACCGGAAGGGCTGCTCCTGCAGATGTCTCATATAGAAGTGATACTCTTCTGTCCAGGGCAATCCTTTTGAGTTGATCCCAGTACTCCATTGATGAAGAGAGCGCTATCTTATTACAGGTTACAACAGATATACCCTCTTCCAGAATATCGGCATACTGCATAGCTACAACGCTTTGAGCAGTACAATCTGCAAAAATGGAGTTGCCCAGAGAGAGGGCAGATATCTCTCTCACAAAGCCGGTAATATCTGTTAATTTTCCTGCCTGGAGCAACTCTCCGGCGCGGGAGAGATCGATACCCTCTTTATCTGTAACGGATCTTGTGCTGTTGCAGATACCGGCGACCACAATATCTTTACCCCACTCCCCGGCAATGTTTTTTCTGGTCTGCTCTATAAGGTTAACAAGCGATTTTCCAACATTTCCAAAACCTGCAATAAAGAGGTTAACCCGCTCTCGTTTGAATCCGAAAAACTCTTCGTGAACCACCCTCACTGCATCGTCGGAATCCTCTCCCTTTACAATTGCAGATATATTCTTCTCCGAAGACCCCTGAGCAATTGCACGGATATTGATACCTGCCCTTCCAAGCGCATCAAACATCTTCCCGCTTGTGCCTGCCTGGTTTTTCATATCATCTCCAACAAGAGATATAATTGCATACCCCCGCTCAACTTTAACAGGTTCTACCTTTGAAAGCGATATTTCGTATGCAAATGTCTCATCTACCGCATTCCCTGCGGTTTCGGCTGCAGACTCTTCAATTGCAACGCACATTGTGTGAAGTGAAGAGGCCTGTGTTATTAGAACAATATTCACCTTGGCGTTTGCAAGAGCGGTGAACAATCGGGCAGAGTAGCCGGGAATACCCACCATTCCGCTCCCCTCGAGAGAGAGCAGTGCTATTTTGTTACTGCCCGATATTCCGCGAATCTTTCCCCTGCTGTCAGGCGGCCGGTTCTCAATCACTGTTGAGGCACCATAGGGGTCAAATGTGTTTTTTACAACAATCGGAATGCCTCCTGCAACTGCCGGCTGGATTGTTGGGGGATAGACCACCTTAGCCCCAAAGTGAGATAGTTCAAGCGCCTCTTTGTAAGAGATGTTCTCTATTGTTTTGGCATCGGGAACAACTCTTGGGTCTGCGGTCATCATCCCGTTTACATCTGTCCATATCTCCAGCACCCGGGCTCCCGATGCTGCCGAAAAGAGAGATGCGGTATAGTCCGAGCCTCCTCTTCCCAAGGTTGTTGTTCGCCCTTTGTGGTCGCTTGCTATGAATCCCGGAACAACCCACAACTTGGTGCCGTTTGCATTTAGGAAACGGACAATGTTTCTGTTTGTTGATTCAATATCTACTATGTTTTGGGAATTGTGGCAAATGGTCTTTATAAGCTCACGGGAGTCTGTCCAAATGTTGTTTATCCCGAGGGAGCTTAGCTTTGCAGATATTATTGAGGTAGAGAGCAGCTCTCCGTAACTAACAGCCAAATCGCAAGAGCCCTGTGTAAGCTCTCCGGTGAGAGAGATTCCCTCCAGCAGACCTTTGAGGGAGTCAAAGAGATTGCTGCATCGGGAGTTGATCTGTACTCTGTAATCTTCCGGAATCAGCTCACCAATAATGTTACAATGGGCACTCACCAGCGATTCAACTATCTCTTTGTACCGGGAATCTCTCTCAGCTGCCAGGGTGGCTGCCCGTATCAGTTTATCGGTACACCCCCCAATAGCTGAGCAGACCAGGATTGTCCTATCTTTTTTTACGGCATCTTCAACAATTGTAGTCACCTTTATTATGTTAGCGGCGTTTGCAACCGAGCTTCCGCCAAACTTAAGAACCTGCATATACTTT
>JAUYTH010000363.1 GCA_030695165.1 Bacteroidales bacterium | reverse complement strand
ACATAGTTGTCTACGTGCTCGGGAACTTTGTTCGGTTCCGGGTGGGTTGCGTTATCGGCAGGCTCCACATCATTCCAGCACAGTTTGCAGAAGCCTGCAAGCCCAAACCAGGTGCGGAAGTATGGGAAGTAGTGAAGCGCCTCTGCTTTGTTCTCAAAGGTAGGAATCATATTATTTACCATATCCATAAAGATAAGCCACGCCTCGTCGTGCTGCGGCCCTTTGTTTGTCATTGCATAACCCCCCTGCTGGGCAAGAGACTCTTTTGATAGATACATAGAGTACTCGAGACCTTTATTCTCCATTGCGATGTCTGTGATAAACCGGGCATCACCCCATCCCTTCTCAATGAACATCTCTTTAAGTTTTTTTACTCCAAGCCCTGCGGTAACCCCGAACCCCTCTCCCCGGGCCATCTGGTGCAGCAACTCGAGAGATGCATCTGCATTTCCCCAGGAGATATCTACCCCGCCGGTTCTTTCGGAATTGAGAATTCCGTTATCCCAGCACTCCATCAGGAATCCTACAATGTTTCCCCAGGTAATTGTACAAACGCCGTATGTATCGCAGTAGAAGTTCTGCTCTATAATAGCGATAGGGTCAAAAATTGCAAGGTTGGAGCCGAGACCGGCAGCATTCTCATATTCAGGACCATCAACTATTACTTTAGACCCTTTATAGGGGCCTGTTGTCAGCTCAAAATTATCTACACCTTTGGCGCAGGACATATTACACCCAATCCAGCAACCATCGGGAACACCCTGGGTAAAATATTTACGCCACACATCCATATCTATCTTAGGGCAATCTTTATGGTCGCCAAATTTGAAGTTCATTACAGGAAGAATGTCATATTTCTCCAGAACTCCCATCAGGTGAGCCGTCCCAAGTTGTTTCATCTGACACTGAACATCGTCCAGGTCACGCATCTCTTTGTTGAACCTCTTTCCCCTCTCCATTATTGGCTCCATCTCGGCTACATTGTTGAAGTTCCCGGTAACCTTTGGAATTTTGGCAACAATGGCACGAACCCCCTTCTGCCTCATTAGTGTTCCGATGCCGCCTCTCCCGGCCTGTTTGAGACGCACCTTACCTCTTTTCATATCGTAGAAGGTGAAGTTTAGCATCCCGATGAGCGAGTGCTCTGCAGCTTTTCCTGAGGCCACAACCGATACATTGATCTTATCCTTTTCGCTATCTGCAAACATCTCTAAAAGCTCCTCTCCTAATAGGTGAGAGTCGTAACTCAACCCCTGTGGAGATTCGAAGATCTCTACCGTATGATCTACTCCATTGATGAAAACAATTACATCTTTTAGGGAGATTCCTTGAAGCTCCAGTGCATCAAAGCCGGCAATCTTAAGATGAGGGCCAAAGTGCCCACCCACATTGCTGTCAATTATCTTCTCTGTCTGGGGTGAAATAGCCACAACAATAGATTTTCCGGAGCCGGAATATTGAGTTATTCCGCAGCAGGGACCACCGGAAATTACTATCTCATTCTCCGGATCACTCCACTTGGTGGTCGGTTTAACGGCATCCCAGAGCATTCTTAGCCCATAACCTTTACCTCCTATGAATTTATCCTTTGTTTCTGGTGCAATATCTCTCACCTCCATTTTACCGGTTCCTACGTTAACATAAAGAGAGACATCACTATATCCTTTAATAGTCGGTATCCAGGTATACGGGAACGAGGCAATAATTTTTCTTCTGTTTTTAATCTCCTGAAAATTCATTGAATAGTTTATTTTATAGTTTGCAATAGAATTGGTAAATTTACAAATAAATGAAACCTAAACAACCCGATTTATGCTAAATTTTAACCAAATTAAAACAATTTTATCAAAAAAGGTGGTTGGAATAGCCGGCGCCGGAGGGCTGGGCTCCAACTGTGCAGCTTCATTGGTAAGAAGCGGTCTCGGGAAGTTAATCATTGCAGATTTTGATGTTGTCTCCCAGCCAAACCTCAACAGGCAGTTCTACTTTCACGATCAGGTTGGGATGAACAAAACAGATGCCCTAAGGGATAATCTTTTGAGAATAAATCCAATGTGCCTTTTGCAAATCCATAACACCCGGGTCTCAGAGGAGAATATCTCCCTACTGTTTTCTGTTTGCGATGTTGTTATTGAGGCATTTGACGATGCAGAGCAAAAGCAGATGCTCATAGAGTATATGATCACCAACCATCCCGATATCCCACTCATAGCCGCCTCCGGAATGGCCGGGTGTGGAAACCTGGAGCAGATATCACTTATACAGTCCGGAAATCTCTTTATCTGCGGAGATGGATCTTCGGAGGTCTCATATGATAACCCGCCAATGGCTCCAAAAGTTGGAATTGTTTCAAATATGCAGGCAGATGTTGCGCTACAGATCCTTTTAAGCCAAAATGAGAATGAGAATAACACTAAATAACAGACAAGAGGAGTTTAACTCAGAAACGCTTACGATATCTCAAATAATGGAGATAAAATCTTTCCATTTTAAAATGTTGGTTGTAAGGCTGAATGACACCCTAATAAAGAGAGAAGAGTACTCATCTGCCCAAGTAAAAGATGGCGATGACCTTAAAATAATTCATCTTGTGAGTGGGGGGTAGCTCTTACGCAAATATCTGCCCAACACAATTTCCTATTGCCATTAAGTTCAACTATTACATTGGATCTATTATTAAATTTGTTATATTTGGGTACTTAACCCCCTCAAACAACTATCTTATGAGAAGCATAAATGTAATAATGCTAGTTGCCTTTACATCTCTTTTGTCTTGTTCAAAACCTAATAATAACCAGGAACAACCGGGAGATAAACCGAACGATAAACCAAGTGAGATAACCTATACCACAACTGCTTCAATAGGAATAGATGGAGGCAAGCTAACAGATGTAACAATTCAGGTAGATATCCCACAAGGGACATTTTCAAAATCACAAACAATGGAGCTGAAAAAATCTACAGAAGGCTCGGCTTTTGGAGAATATGAATCTTCTACTTTTTATGAGGTCAAAGGGATTCCCGCAAATTTTTCAAAACCTATAAAGGTAACAATTACACCAGCTTCGGGTTCGCCGGATAATCTTTTAATGACTGTAATGGAGGATAAATATTCTCCTTCATTAAGACAATTGGTACAATCATCAAGTTTTGTCTCTGCAACAAAATCTGGATCCAGCTATGTGTGTGATTTAAATCCCTATAGCGTTACTGGAACTTTGCGTGACACAACCATCTCTCTTAAGTTTGGGTTGGTCAAAAATTACGAGTTATTACCTGCTACCAAAGCCGGTTCAAACTTTAAAATGTACGCTCCTAAGGAGTACAAGCCTCTTGCATTTGACCTGAGAGATTATCTTGACCAGATATATTATACAGTAAGGGATGACCTTCAGTTTTCATATGCCGAGCGAACCACTTGGCCAATGGAGGTTACAGTTAAAAAGTTTCCTGCCGGGAAACAGAATGTATTTGGATATTTTGTTATGTCATCGTGGAGTCATAACTACTCAAATATGGAATTCAATGCATCACTTTTAACATCTACAACAGAGATTAAAGCAACAGCAGGACACGAATTTTTACACTTTGCAAAATCACTTTACGGAACGATGAGTACAGTTGCTATGCTTGTCAGTAACGACCCTTTCTATTGGCTTGACGAAGCAAGTTCAGTTTGGTTTGAGGAGATAGCTTGTGGCCAGCCGGGATACAACCCTTTAACAAGACAGGGACATCACCTCGAACCTCTGGTTGGTGTATATAAAGGAGCAGAGCAAAATGCAGAGCACTACGGATATGGAATGAGTGCTTTTATTAAATATCTGATTAATACAAATGACAATACATCTCTTGTCAAAATGTACAATCTTATTAGAAATAAATCTGTTAGTAATCCGGTCGAAGCTATTAACCAATCCCACGCAAAATCTTTTGAAGAGGTGTATCCCTCTTTTCTTCAAGACTATTTTTCAGGAAAAATTTATTCAGACTTTCAATCCTCTTCTTTGCTTTCAAATTCAACGGAAACTTTTAATATACAAGCAGATACAGACACTATAAAGACTATTATAAAGGATTACGAAGCACTCTCTGCACAAATTTTCAGAGTTGAATTTAGTTATGCAGGATTGACTAAAGATGATGCACTCTCAATATACTCCTCAGGGTTGTCTCCTATGTTGATTTATCAAGCAGATATTACCGGGCTCCATTATTTAGGAAAAGCATATGACGAATTTATAGTTTCTGATCTTAAAGATCTGAAAGACAAAACTGCCAAAATTCTTGTTGTTAAACCAAATAGTTCACTTACTAAAGATAAACAAACTGTAGAATTTAGGGTAGAGAAGGGTTTAGCAATTGATGCAGTTTGGGCAAAATTATATGTTCGAGGCAGCTTTACAGGAGATGTTATTTCCAGTGCCTCTGTTGAAGTGCCGCTTGAGGTAAGGTCAGACGACTGGCCAAATTACCCTATGCTGAAAGCAACCTACAGCAATGCCACAAAGATCCTAACGGCATCATATAATGGTAATTCGCTCACAGTTAACTTTGATTTAAAAGCAAAAAAAATAAGCGGTTCTGTGAGCTTCCAAAACAACGATGTAAGTTTTGTAAATAGAACAGTAACTGCAACTGCAAATTTCTCCGGAATACCACTTACAGAATGGGACGGGAAACTGTTGTCTCAGTACCAATCTACAAATCCTAAAGGGAGCGTTACAGTATTAAATTGCGAATATGCTTTAACTGAAATTGAAAAAAATACGCTGATTACACCTTCCGAGGTTAGTTTGTGGATATATTTCGGTAAGAGGAAATAATAACAGAATTAAATTCCGAACAACCTATTTTGACTGTCAATTGTTGAATATCTTAATTTGCTGCCTTACCGACTCTTCGTGAATAGCTTCTAGTATTAGTTTTATAAACTCCTCATCTACCATTAGCTCTGCTGCCTGGGAAACTCTTTGGGTAACCAGTCTGTCGTACCTCAGGGGTTGCAGGACCGGGATGTTGTTCTCTTTTTTGTAACGACCTATCTCCCTTGAGATTGCCATCCGTTTAGAGAGTATATCCAGCAGTCGCTCATCCATCTGGTCTATCTCTCTCCTGAGCTCGCTGAGGCTTTCGGAACACTCCTGTCTCTCCCTAACAACCAAAACTTTAAGGATATCTCTGAGCATAGCGGGAGTTATCT
>JAUYTH010000360.1 GCA_030695165.1 Bacteroidales bacterium | reverse complement strand
GGTTAAATGAAACTGACCCTTGCATATTCACCCTGTCCCAATGATACTTTTGCTTTTCACGCAATGGTTCACTCCCTTGTAGATTGTGAGGGTCTCACTTTTGATGTCAACCTTATGGATATTGATACTCTCAATAAAAGTTCGGCAGAAGGTATCTTTGACATCTGCAAGCTAAGTTACCACGCCTACTGCTACCTTGTAGATAAATATATAATGTTAAGGGCAGGAAGCGCATTGGGCTTTAATAACGGACCTCTGCTGGTTGCAAAAAAGGGCTCTCCTCTGTTTTTGGAAAACGGAGGGATAGATCTGGAGCTGCTCAATAGATCTATTACCGCAATTCCTGGCGAGAAAACAACTGCAGCACTGCTGCTTAAAATCTTCTTCCCTGAGATAGAAAATAGTGAACCGTTAGTTTTCTCCGAGATTGAAGATGCCGTTTTAACAGGGAGATATTCAAGCGGGGTTCTGATTCACGAAAGTCGATTCACTTATGGTGAAAAGGGACTTTGTAAGATTGCAGATTTGGGTGATCTGTGGCATAAAAAATTCTCTCTGCCTATTCCACTGGGCGGAATTGCAATCAGGAGATCAATTGATTCACAAACTCAACAGAGAGTGAACCGAATTCTCAAAAGAAGTATTGAGTTTGCTTTAAAAAACCCACATCTATCTGTCGAATATACCAAGTGTCACGCCAGAGAGATGGATAGGAATGTTTTGCAAAAACATATTGAATTATTTGTCAATCAATACTCTGTGGACATTTCAGAGGAGGGTGAACGGGCTGTTGAGACACTTTACAGGAGTGCCTCCGAAATTTTTCCTCTATCAGATACAAGATTAAGTCTCTTTATTTTATAGATTTGCACTTTAAACCAAAACAAGATGAACAAGGAAATCATCATAATCAAAGGAATAAAAAAATTCTACAAAGTTGGCAACCAGGAGGTGAAAGCCCTTAATGGTGTAGATATTATAATTCACAAAAATGAGTATGTTGCTATAATGGGACCCTCCGGTTCCGGGAAATCTACAATGATGAATATCCTGGGATGTCTTGACAGCCCTACAGCCGGTACATATATTCTTAACGGGACCGATGTTTCCAAAATGGATGATAACGATCTTGCAGAGGTTAGGAATAAGGAGATTGGCTTTATATTTCAATCGTTCAACCTTCTGCCAAGGTACAACGCTCTGGATAACGTCTCCCTTCCCTTAATCTACTCCGGCATCGGAAGGGCAGAGAGGGACTTAATGGCAAGAGAGGCAATAGAGAGTGTAGATCTTACAGACCGCCTGCATCACAAACCAAATGAGCTCTCAGGAGGTCAGCGTCAAAGGGTTGCAGTGGCCAGAGCTCTGGTAAACAAACCATCTATAATACTTGCAGATGAGCCAACCGGGAATCTGGACTCCAAGACATCTGCAGATATAATGAAACTCTTTGCAGATATTCACAAAAAAGGGAACACTATAATAGTTGTAACTCACGAAGAGGATATAGCCAAACACGCAAAAAGAATAATCCGACTCAGAGATGGTCTTATTGAGTCAGACGAGGTTAATAAAAACTGTCTGGACTATAATTAAACAGCTCTACTTTAATTTAAAAATCAAATGAAGGTATATACCAAAACCGGAGATAAAGGGAGAACATCTCTTGTTGGAGGAGAGAGGGTGAGTAAAGATGATCCCAGAGTAAATGCATACGGGAATGTAGACGAACTTATTTCACATATTGCGCTCTTAAGGGCAGATGCATTTGGAGAGCCATACCACGATAATCTCAGAAGGATTCAGGCAAACCTTATGTTGGTAGCTGCCCATCTTGCATCTGACGAAACAACATCTCAAAAATTAAAACCCTTCGACAATCTTGAAATAGAATTTCTCGAACTACAGATAGATGAGATGACAGCCAAGCTGCCCGAGCAGAGTGCTTTTATTCTGCCCGAAAGACCCCGAGTTGCAGCAGAGTGCCACATTGCAAGAACTGTATGCCGTAGAGCAGAGAGAGCATCAATATCAATTATGAGAGAGCCGCGGCTTGAGATTGCAGTCAAATATTTAAACCGGCTATCGGACTACCTCTATGTCTATGCCAGATACTTGTCAATGGTTAATGGAGTTGGAGATGATTTCTGGTATCAATAATCTTGTAAATCAAAAATATTTCACTATCTTCGCAAACTATTTTGGCAGTTTATTGTAAATGCTTAATTATTAACTATTTGTGCTATGTATTGGACACTTGAACTGGCGTCGAAACTGGAGGATGCTCCATGGCCTGCAACTAAAGAAGAACTTATTGATTATGCAACCCGCTCAGGAGCACCTCTTGAGGTGATAGAGAATCTGGAAGATTTGGAAGAGGATGGGGAGGTTTATGATAGTATCGAGGATATATGGCCCGATTATCCCAGCAAAGAGGACTTCTTCTTCAATGAGGAGGAGTATTAAAATAGTTTAAAATGAAAATAATTATTGCAGGTGCCGGCGATGTGGGTAGCCACCTTGCCAAAATGCTTAGCAATGAGTATCACGACTTGACGTTGATAGATAACGACGAGTCCAGATTAAACAGAGTTGCAGAGAATTCAGATGTTCTTACTGTATTCGGGTCACCGACATCTATAAAGACACTTGCATATGCGGGTGTTGCTAAGGCAGACCTTTTTATTGCAGTCAGCCCTTCTCAGGAGCAGGATGTTAACCTTATAAGTGCACTTCTTGCAAAAAAGATGGGGAGCAGCAAAGTTACTGCCCGAATCAACAACGATGAGTATCTGCAGAACGAAAACAAGCTTCTCTTTACAGAGATGGGAATAGACCTTCTTTTCTATCCGGAAAAGATTGCCTCTCACGAAATTATTGACCTTCTTAAGCAGACCGGCACTTCGGAGTTTATGGACTTCTCCGGTGGTAAACTTCAGCTTATTGTCTTCCGTCTGGATGACGGAGCACCTCTTATAGATAAAACACTGGCAGATTATACTGCTGTTGGAGAGCCTCAATATAGAGCGGTTGCTATCTCCCGCGAAGGTGAAACCATTATCCCAAGAAGCTCCACCCGTTTTCAGATGCACGATCTGGTATTTGTAATCTCCAAGAGAACAGGAGTTCAGGAGGTGATGAGCTACTCCGGGAAAAACAATATCGATGTAAAGCGGTTAATGATTGTGGGAGGGGGCAGAATTGGAGAGATGGTTGCAAAAAAACTTGAGAGCACAGTAGACTATATTAAGCTAATCGAGTTAAAAAGAGAGCGTTGCGATGTTCTAAACGAAAGACTCAGTAAGACTTTGGTAATTAACGGAGATGCCCGGAATACAGACCTTCTCATAGAAGAGGATGTCAATGATTTTGACGCCTTTGTGGCAGTTACCAGCAGCTCTGAGACTAACATTTTATCTTGCGTAATGGCTAAGAAGATGGGGGTAGCAAAGACAATTGCAGAGGTAGAGAACATAGATTATATAAAACTTGCGGAGGGTATGGGCGTAGATGCTGTTATAAATAAAAAACTAATTACTGCTAGTCGTATCTTCCGGTTCACTCTCTCAAACAAAGTTCAGTCAATTAAGTGCCTTAACGGTTCGGACGCAGAGATTCTGGAGTTCATTGTAAACCCGAACAGCTCCATAACTAAAGATAAAGTCCGCAATCTCGGATTTCCTAAAGATGCCATTATAGGGGGGGTAATAAGAGGGAACAACAGCTTCATTGCACTTGGAGATACAGAGATTAAGCCTTATGATCGGGTTGTTGTATTCGCTCTTCCATCTGCACTGAAGAAGGTGAATAAATTCTTCGCCTAGAAAATACTAATCACTACTATAGCAAAAGCGCAGTTGTTCTTAGATATTCTAAGAATAATTAGCTTTTTCTATTTCAATTTATTACATTTGTAGCTTCTTTTAAAACAGATTGTTATGGAGAGAATTCCTTTAAAAACCCGTGGAAAGACACGTACAGAGCACGATTTGCTCGGAAGCAAAGAGGTGCCGGTAGAGGCGCTTTTTGGAGTGCAGACTCTAAGGTGTATTGAGAATTTTGATATCAGCAGAGACTATCTTTATGAATATCCGGAGTTCACAAAGGCACTCGGTATAGTAAAGATGGGAGCAGTTCTTGCAAATCACGAACTTGGGCTCATAGACGATAAAATTAAGGATGCAATTGTTGCTGCTTGTAAAGAGCTTATGGAGGGGCAGCACCTGGAACACTTCCCGGTAGATATGGTACAGGGGGGAGCAGGGACAAGTGTAAATATGAATGCAAACGAGGTGATTGCAAACAGGGCTCTTGAAATTATGGGTAAAAAAAGGGGACAGTACAAATACTGTAGCCCCAATGACCACGTAAATATGGCTCAATCTACAAATGACGCCTACCCTACTGCAATGCATATAGGACTCTATCTCACTCACTTTCACGTAAGAGAGGCGTTACAAAAACTTATTGAATCTTTTGAAAGAAAGGAGAGGGATTTTGCACACATTATAAAGATGGGGCGTACCCAGCTTCAGGATGCAGTTCCTATGACTCTCGGGCAGAGTTTCGGAGCCTATAAGTTTGCGATGAAACACGAACTCAGCCGCCTGGAGAAGGCAGCAAAAGAGCTCCTCTTTATAAATATGGGAGCAACTGCAATCGGAACAGGAATAACCTCAGAACCGGGCTATGCAGAGGCCTGCATCAAGCACATCCGGAATATTACCGGGTGGGATATTCGTCTTGCGGAGGATCTTATTGAGGCAACTAATGACACCTCAAGTATGGTCTTCTATGCATCTGCACTTAAGATGATAGCTATCCGGCTGTCAAAGATATGCAACGATCTTCGTCTACTCTCCTCCGGGCCGAGAACAGGGTTGGCAGAGATCAGCCTTCCTCCAAAACAACCGGGATCATCAATTATGCCCGGAAAGGTAAACCCTGTAATACCCGAGGTGGTTAATCAGGTTTGTTTTAAAATCATTGCAAACGAGATGGCAGTATGCCTGGCCTCCGAAGCAGCTCAACTGGAGCTCAATGTAATGGAGCCGGTTATAGTGCACAGCATTATTGAGTCCAGTGACTGGCTCATACGGGCACTTAAAGCGCTGCGCGAGGAGTGTATTGACGGAATTATTGCTAATGAAGATCAGTGCCGCCATATGGTGGAGCACTCTATCGGAATTGTTACGGCTCTCAAACAATACATCGGCTACGAAAAGAGTTCGGAGATTGCACAGGAGGCCCTAAAAACCGGCGGAAGTGTTTACAAACTAGTAATGGAGAAGGGGCTTCTTACCAAGGAGCAACTTGACACCATTCTTGACCCGAAACATATGGTTAAGCCGGTTAAAATCACTATATAATAATTCTGATTAGAGTTATATCCCTCTTTTTTTGAAAATTACCGGAAAAACAAGTATTATTTCGCTCACCTGATTGTGCAAAACTGCAGGAGTCCAGGCGGGAGAGCTCTCTACAACTCGGATTGCCTCTGCTTCGAGTTGGAAATGGGGGCTTTTTATAGCAGTAACATCTCTTAAGTATCCTTTGGCTGTTATTTTAAAAGTGAGTAAAACCGTACCTTCAATGTTAAGTCTTACACAATCCGGGGGGTAAATCAACCTTGTTGCAACCCATCTTATAAAGGCATTTTCATCTTTGCCCTGAAATTTTGGTCTTACATTTGCCAATCTAACATCATCTAGTTCAGATCCATCTTCATTCCAAAAAGTACTTTCCACTACTTTTCCTTTTTCCATTAAATATTTCGCAGAAATTTTTGAGTTTGGAAAGTAATACTCAGTTATCCCATCCTCAAAATCATCTTTAATAAATGCTTTTTTGTATAGATGACCTCTCTCTTTCCAAATGCGCAACAATCCGTCTCGTTTAGCATCTTTATAGAAAAAGTGCATAACCGTATCACCGTTTTTCCTTAAACGGGTACACTCACCATTGCGAAAATCGTCTGTTTTATAAATTAGATACTCCTTAGAGAACTTACCGTTGTGTTTCATCTTTATATGATGACAATTACCCCCGGTTTTGTCCCGTGTCACAAAGTAAAATGCTGTATCAGAAGAACATTTTGTCCAATATTTGTCAAAGTACTCTTGTGCCGAAACGTAAGTATATGTCGAAATAAAAATAATAAGAAGAGCCATTTTTTTCATAACTGAGCAATGATTTAAAAATTACAATATTAATAATTAATTACTTGAGTTTAAAATGTACAGGCAACACTATTGTTGTAGCGCTTACCTGATTATGTTTAAATCCTGGAGTCCAGTCAGGAGACAGGTTTGCTACCCTTACGGCCTCCTTTGACATTAGCTTGTGAGGACTTCTTAAGACTTTTATATCCTGAATTTTACCGTATTCGTCAATTTTGATTTTAAGCCTTACCTCTCCTTGAACATTTCTGCTAACACACATAGCTGGATATACCAATCTCTCTGCAACCCAATCTGAGAAAGCTTCATAGTTTTTCCCAAGGAAAGTGGGGTAAAAATTGGCATAATGACGACTCTCCTGAACAGAACCATCTTCATTCCAGAAGTCGCTCTCAACACTATTGCCCTCTTCCATTTTGTATCTGGCTGATAGCTGACCATTAGGGAAATATATCTCACATATTCCATCCTCCATACCATCTTTGTAATTTGATTTTTTAAAGAGAGTTTTTCCATTTTTCCAGAATCTGTAAATGCCCTCAGGCTTTGAGTTCTTGTAGAACATATGCACAAGTGTATCTCCGTCGGCGTTAAAGCGAGTATACTCACCGCTGCAAAAATCATTAGTTCTGTAGATGGCATACTCACTCAGAATTTCATCATCCTCTTTAATTCTTACTCTGTGACTATTTTCTCCCGATTTATCGGCATCTACAATATATATCGCTTTGCGGACAG
>JAUYTH010000357.1 GCA_030695165.1 Bacteroidales bacterium | reverse complement strand
TTGGAGGTACCCAGCAGATTCGAACTGCTGTACACGGTTTTGCAGACCGTTGCCTAACCGCTCGGCCAGGGTACCAATTTGAGTCTGCAAAGATAGCTATTTTTTTTTATCAGCAAAATGAGAATCTGAGAATCACCTTTTCTTAAGATTGCTCAAAAGTATACCGCCAATTATGAAGAGAAGACCTGTAATTGTCAACAGACCGATACTTTCGCCCAATATAAAATGAATTAACAGAAGTGACAAAACGGGAGAGAGGTATGTTATCTGAGCTAATGTAACCCTGTTGGTTGCTAAATTCAACGCTTTTCCCCATAGGATAAAAGTTACACCCATCTCAAAACACCCTACATAGACTGCTGCAAGCAAAGGTTTGAGGGCGGGGAGAGTCATAGGAATAAAGAGAGTTATAACAATAAGATATAGAGAACCAAAGAGAAAATTTACAAAGAGCGAGACAGAGGAGTCCTCTTTTGAATCTATTTTTGATATCCAGTAAGATGCCCATACAAAAGCACTTCCCAGGGCGAGGATAATGCCCAGGAGTGATAATTTAGCATCTGCAGAGGCTGCATTGTTTGCAGAGAGCATAATTATCCCGGCAAAGCTCACCAGCACTCCCGCGAGTTGCTGCCACTTTAGTTTCTGTTTAAAAAAAACAGCCATCATAATTATCAGAACAACTTGCCAGGAGAAGTTAAGGGGCTGGGCAATCTGTGCCGGTAGAAGTGAGTAGGCTTTAAAGAGAATCAGGTAGTAAAGAAAAGGGTTTAGCAGACCCTGAAGGGCACCTTTTAAAAGCATATCTCGATTCCTGAAAAATATTCTCACCTGAGCAAGTTTACCTGTTCTAAGAATCTCCCCGAAGGATACTAAGAGAGCTGTTAATGAGGCTATCAACAAGAGCATTATATAACTCATATCTGCAAGAGCAATCTTAAAAGCAGTTGCAACCGTGGTCCAGAAAAGAACCACAAATCCACCCATTATTAGAGCCTTTGTCTGGTTTTTCATCTATCTGTTGAGATGGTGTGACTGTTGTAGTACTTTAAGCCGCAGCATAGGGTGCAGATCTGTTCTATCATTAAGGAATGCAGATACCGTCTCTTTTGCCGCAGAAGAGCTGTGCCCTCCCAAAAGAGCCCTTAGCCAGTTTGAGGGAAAGAATATATCCCCTGTCCTTTGAATCTGCTCTATAATATCCAGAGCAGGGCGTACGTACTCCAGAGAGCTAGCCTGTATCAGACGATGATTCAAATAACTCAGGGCAGATGCAGCCCACGGCTCTACCTCCCTGTTCTGCTCATTTAAAAGCGAGTTAAAAACAGAGTCCCTTAAATTTCTAAGTGAAGATATAGAGGGATAAATAAAATCAAACTCCCGCTTTCTGTCCTCTGAGGAGAGCCTGGCTCTCTGTATATCTTTGATCTGCTCATATTTATGAGGGTATCTCACAGCCAGTTCATATGAGAGCCTCATAAGATCTCTCTCTCCTACCCTTACCTTAGTAAATAGATCGGGAGATTCCCAAATTCGGTACAACTTAAAAGAGGCATCTGCAGATGTTGCCACATTAATGTAGCAGCTAAATGCCATAGAGCGAAACTGTGCATTTGGTGAGTTTGAGAGTAAATCCCAAAGAAGAGTCTCTATCTGCAGGTAGTGCCCCCGTAAAATATCGCTCCCCAGATATCCCACAACCCGCGAAAAGATTATTGGATTCTTCTCACTATGTATATATGAAGAGATTGCAGAGACAAATTGAGATGCGTTGATGTAACCTGCATCAAGGTTCTCATAAAGATTTATTATGGATGAGAGCCTGGTGACATCATCTTTCAATCCGTTTGAAGATAACAGTTTCATAACTTTAGCCGAAAGAGTGCTGTCCAGAACAAAGAGTCCGTAACCCATTCCATCGGAATTTGGCACTAACTCGCTCACCAGACTCTGCTCCCATACCAACCCTCTTCCAAGAGGATCGATTTGCCGGTATGTAACTGAATCTGTGGAAAAATCTACCGTTATATGAGGCATACCCCTCTCCTTTATCCAGACGTTGCTCCAACGGGTAAGATCCTCCTGTGAGAGTGAGTCGAGTATAGTTATAAGCTGATCCCAAGATGCATTGGAGTACGAGTAGCTTTTAAGATACTCTCTTATCCCTTTTTGAAAGCTCTCCTCTCCAACCTTGGCAACCAGTTTATCCATCACAATGGGAGCTTTGTTGTAGATAATATTGCCATAGACAAGCCCAGCGTTGTTGAGATTGTCCAGCTGTTGCTGAACAGGATTAGAACCCTCACTTCTGTCCTCTGCATATGATGCCGGATAGTAAGTATTAATGAAATTAAGACGATGGTTGATATCCTCAAACATAGGAGATACAATTTGGGATGCAAACCAGTTGGCAAACACCTCTTTAGTCCAAACATCATCAAACCAAGGCATTGTAACATAGTCTCCAAACCACATATGAGCAGTCTCGTGTGCAATTAGCTTTGCCCGGTTTAACTCGTCAGAAATTGTAGCACTTTTATCTAGAAACATTGTTCTGTCTGAATAGAGTGTGGCCCCCATATGCTCCATACCTCCGTACTGAAATCCCGGAACAATTGCAATATCATATTTGGTAAATGGGTACTCTATGGCTGTATACTCCTCTAACCACTCCAGAGAGTCAAATATCTGATTAAAAATAGTGCCAAATTGCGCAGTTTTAAGCGGGTCACTCTCTCTGTGATAGATACTTATCTCTTTGGAACCTCTGCTCTCCTTTATCTTTTGAAAACTCCCTGCGACAAAAGAGAAGAGATAGGTAGATATAGGCTCTGTAGCCGAGAAGTTCAACAAAACCCTCCCCTCAAGAGTATCGGATGCTGTCAATCTTCCGTTTGCCACTGCCTCCCAACCGGAAGGAATTTGAAGAGATAGTGTGTAGTTTGCTTTAAGATCCGGTTGGTCGAAGCAGGGGAAGAGGGTTCTTGCCCTGTCCGGAACCAGCAGCGTATATAACATATCATCCCTTCTGTTTAGAGACTGATCTCCGGCTATAAACTCAATTTCTACTGAGTTTGTACCCTTAACTAAAAAACGTGCAGGAATATAGAGATGTTCATTTTCATATTTAACCCCTCTTCTCTTTCCGTTTATTGAGACTTCGAAAGAGATCTTATTATCAATTTCGTATGAAGGTTTAAAGTCCAGAATAACGGGGAGCTTTCTCTTAAGGTTAAAAGTGATCTTGGCAGTTGCATCAATTTGAGACTCTTTTTGAGCAGGTATTGAGAAATAGAGTTTATACTCTATAGCCGATAGTGACTCTTTCCTGAAAATGGCAAGCTCTCTGCTTACTCCTGCATCGGCAGGAATCTTAACACTCTCTCTGTTACAGGAGATAGTAAAAGTTGTTAATAATACTATCCCTGAAATTAGATATCGTATCATCTTGTTGATTGTTAGAGTGAAAATTGATAAGAGTCCCAAAAGCCTTGTGGAAATAGCTTTTCCAAATATTTAGCATCAGTATCGTCAAATGAGCCAAGCTCGGTGCTGTCTATATCCAGAACTGCAAATACCTCTGAGCCACTGAATATTGGAACCACAATCTCTGACTTTGAATGAGAGCTGCAGGCAATATGTCCCGGGAACTGCTCCACATCATAAACCACAACAGTTCGTCTATCTCTCCAGGCTGTGCCGCACACCCCTTTGCCAAAAGCAATTCTGGTACAGGCAATAGGTCCCTGAAATGGACCAAGAACCAATTTTTTGCCATATTCACAAGAGTCAGGTTTTACAATGTAAAACCCTATCCAAAAGTGACCGAAGGCCTCTTTAAGTGCTGCTGCAACATTGGCAAAATTTGCGTATAAATCCTCTTCGCCTTGGATAAGAGCGTGAATTTGAGGAATTATAGATTTATAAATCTGAACCTTATCTCCTTTAGGAATCTCCAGCTTCTCCATCTTTGGATATTTTTAATAATAAACAAATATAAGAAAAACAGCTACTCGACAAAAAGAACCAACCCCTTAAGATACTCCCCCTCGGGATGAAAAATATTTACAGGGTGGTCTCCCGGTTGGGTAAGCCGATCTATAACCCTTACCCTCCTTCCACTTTGTGCAGCTGCCGAGAAAACAGCCTCTGCAAAGGAGATTTTATCTACAACCTGAGAACAGCTGTATGTGAAAATAATACCACCCGGGGCAATAGCGGTAAATGCAGAGTAGTTTAACCTCTGGTAAGCCCTTAATGCATTACTCAAAGCACCTCTGTGTTTTGCAAATGCAGGCGGATCCACAACTATCAGGTCGTATGCGCCCTCTCTTTTTGACTTTATAAACTCTATGGCATCTGTGCAGTATGCATTGTGAGGTGCAATTGACACAGAATCTCTCTCTGCTCTGTTAAGCTCTATATTTCTCTCCAGCAGCTCAATCGCTTTTGCAGAGCTGTCTACAGAATCTACAGAGAGAGCACCACCGGCAAGAGCATAAACAGAGAAACCTCCGGTATAGCAGAACAGGTTGAGAACTCTCCTCCCTTTTGATAACCTCTGCACCATAGCCCGGTTCTCTCTCTGGTCCAGAAAGAAACCTGTTTTCTGCCCCTCTCTCCAGTCAACTTCAAAAAGGTGTCCATTCTCCTTAATTATGCAGTCGCTCTCAGAGAAATCCTCTCTTTGGTAAAGATAGCCCTCCTCTAAATTAAGGGCTGCTTTAAAGGGAGCAGTAGAGGCACTTTTATCATAGACAGCTTTAAGTTTGTTGCCGTATAACTCCTTTAAGGCATCTGTAATTTTGTCTCTTGAAAGAGACATCCCGGCGGAGTGAGACTGAATTACAGCCACACCATTATAGAAGTCTATAATAAGACCAGGCAGCATATCCCCCTCTCCGTGAATAAGTCTGTATGAGTTTGTGACCGTGCTCTGTTGAGAAGAGTTTGTGCTCTCATCTGTTTTGAAGGCAATACCCAAAGCGCATCTTACTTTGAATGACTCACTTATACGATTGAACCAAAATGAGCTCTCCAGCGCAGATTTATCAAAACTGAGAATACGCAAAGCTATTGAGCCAACCTGGTAATGGCCGCATCCCAGAAACTCGTCATTGTAAGAGAAAATCTGTAGAGTATCTCCCTCTTTTGCAGATTTATCAATACTCTCAATCGCTCCGGAGAAGACCCACGGATGAAACCGTTTAAGGGACTCCTCTCTCCCCTTTCTCAGATATATTTTTGACATTTTTGAGACTATTTGTTAGATGTTGTAAGGGTTGCCGTTTGAGACAGTGATGTTTTTAATACAGGCTTGCTTAGTAATTTAAGATACATTTTTTGGCACACCCAAGCATCTACAGCGGCATAATTAATTTGGGCGGGAGAGAGATCTGCACTCTCCCAATTGGAGAGCTGCTGAGATTTTGAGACTCTTACGCCAAGGATAATAGCTGCCATCTTTCTGACGCTCTTCTCCTGAATTCCCCAGTTGGAGGCAATACTTTGTAAATCAATGAAGCCTTTTGAGATAAATTTGGTATGGTATTGAAGAGCTCTTATATCGTCTGTTATGGCTGCTCCAACCTTGATTATTCTTGATGAGGAGAGAATCTTTACCAGATCGGGTAAAAGACCGGTATTATGTAGGCGAAAGATATATGCCCTCTCCTTGCCACTCAATTGAAGCAGTGCAACCAGATTTCTTTTGGTATTTGCAGTAAAAGATGGTCTGGTTTCAGTATCAAATCCGATTATCTTCTGATTTTTAAGATAATCTATCGCTTCGTGATACTTTTCATCTACTTGGTTAACAACAACTATCTCACCATTGAATTCGGCTACAGGCAGATGTTCTAACTCATCGGGTGTTATTGTCGGTTTATAAATCATCTACTCCATATTAGTTTTTATAAGAGAGTACGAAAGTGGTAATCTCTGTTCTATTCTGGTAAGGTTATCCCTGTGAATATTAACTTTAGAAAAAGGGGTAACGCTCACCGTAGGTATCTCTGACCCTATGTCTCTGCCATACTTAAAGCTGAATATAAGGTTACCGCTTGAATCCTTTGACTCCTTTGGCAAATCTATATGTGGGACAGATATAAAAGCCTCTAATTTGTTTGTGCTACTCTCCCTTTTTAACATTTTTTGTGCAAATAGCAGTTTAAAGGTCTCTTTTGCTGTGTTTACAGCCGGATCTATAAAATCAATATCAGCGTCCAGAATGGATTCGTATGGTTTAGTGCCATCTTGAGAGTACTCTCTGAGCTCTGCTATTACCTCCCTTAATGTATCTTCAAGATATGGGTAGTGTGTACTACCCAGAATAATACTCTTCATTATAACTCCCGGGTTATTAAGTCTGTGCTTCTCGAGCAGCGAGACCATATGAAACCTTGCATAGTTTCCGGAGGAGTTAAGCTGAATATCTTGAATATCGCCATTTTTATCTCTTTTTATAAGCAGGGAGTTACCCATAGTATCAAAATTGTAGAGAGAGAGCAGCTCCCGCTGAATACCAATTGAGTCTCCAAATCTTGGCCCTCTGTAGTTCTCTCTAACCTCTTTAGCATCTTTGGATATATAGTCGTTCTCGGAATCTACAGCCTCTGCGAAACCGGCTCCCCCTTGGTTTACTACCCTAAAATCTGAGGTGTATCCCCTCTCCTTGGAGTATCTTATTATGCTGTTTTCGTAACCGCCGGAAGCTATTGTCCCTACAGTAGCCAACACCCCAACAGCAAAACTCTTTTCGTCGGGCGATATTCTGCTCATTGCTCCCTCTACGCCTGCATCGATTACCCCAATAGCTTTGACACCGGTTGAGCTAAGTTGTAACATACGTGAGACATCTTCAAGCCCGAAAGCGGTAGCTGTATTGCAGGCAATTACTACCACCTTGGTTCTTTTTGAACCTGTAGTGAGAAAAAGTGCATCCTTAATTATTAACTCTCTTAGGTAATCTGTCTTATTTTGTGACGAATAGACTCCATAAGGCATATTTGCCTGGTCTGCAAGGTAGATAAACTCCTCTCCGGCAAAGTCTGGAACTCCATCCGGTGACTCCTCTCCGGTTGAATTATTGAAGCTATCCATTGCAAGAAATTGCTCCAGAACAGTTAAGCCTCCGGTTCCGGAGTCAAACATCCCGATAGGCAAGCTTTTAAGATCTGCAGGGTAGTTATTAAAATCGGCATAGTATCGCGAAGTGCTATCTTCAAGTGCCTTGGATATAATAGCAACCTCCTCACCCGGATTAACATTCCGGGACTCTGTACATCCCGAAATTACTATCACAGAGATTATAACCAGTGGAATAATCCCGGTTTTTTTAAAATATTCAGCGAACATAATTAAACTCTCCATACTCTGTTTTTAATAAAACCTCTGCTCTTTGCGAGAGGTCAACTCTGCCTATCACCTTTGCATCTATATTGTATTTAGCTGAGATCTCTATGAGTGCATCTGCAGCCTCGGGGCTAACATACAACTCCAGCCTGTGTCCCATATTGAAGACTTTGTACATCTCCATCCAGGGTGTATTTGACTCTCTCTGTATATGTGTAAACAGAGGGGGTACAGGAAAGAGATTGTCCTTTATTACCAATAGATTATCTATAAAATTGAGAACTTTTGTCTGAGCTCCTCCAGAACAATGAATAATCCCGTGAATCTTATCTCTATAGCTCTTAACCATCTCTTTAACCACAGGAGCGTAAGTTCTTGTCGGAGATAGGAGCAGTTTACCAAATGTGACTCCGGTTTGAGTATCAATCTCATCAAGACTTCTGCTACCGGTATAGGCGAGCTCTGCAGGAATCTGGATGTTATAACTCTCCGGATATTTTTCGGCAATGTAGCTACTGAACAGATCGTGTCTTGCAGATGTAAGTCCGTTGCTGCCAGTGCCTCCGTTGTACTCATCTTCGTAAATCGCTTTTCCGTACGAACAGAGCCCAACAATGAGGTCTCCGGCTTTAATCCTTGAGTTATCAATAACTTCAGATCTTTTGATTCTTGCACATACTGTACTATCAACGATTATTGTCCTCACCAGGTCTCCAACATCTGCAGTCTCTCCTCCGGTTAGATGAATATCAATATCGTACTCTCTCATTCTTTTGACAAAAGAGGCAGAGCCGGATATTATCTCTGAGATTACTTCACCGGGAATCAGGTTTTTATTTCTTCCGATTGTAGATGAGAGTAGTATGTTGTCAAATGCTCCGACACAGATAAGGTCGTCTGTATTCATAACAATCGCATCTTGTGCAATTCCTCTCCAAACAGTGAGATCTCCTGTCTCTTTCCAGTAAATATATGCCAGTGAAGATTTTGTACCTGCTCCGTCTGCGTGCATAATGATGCAATACTCCGGGTCATTGGAGAGAAAATCGGGTACTATTTTACAAAAAGCTTTTGGAAACAACCCTTTGTCTGTGTTTTCAATTGCCTTATGAACATCCTCTTTAGATGAAGAGACACCCCTTAAAGCATATTTTTGTGCATCGGTATTACCTTCCGGCATAATCTTCTTTAAATATTAATAACTTCAGAGCTGTTTACCTCCAGAAGAGCAGCTCTCTGTATTTTGGTAATGGCCACAACTCATCGTCAACCAACATCTCTAATTTGTCTGTGGTTATTCTAAGCTTCTCAATATATGGCAGTACATTATCTGAATAGTTTACAGCTCTTTCCGGATGGGAGGCAATTTTGTTCGCCTCCTTTCTGGCATTTATAATCCCATAAACATCATCCCTTAGCATCTGAATATAACCGGATATCTTCTTAATACTCAAAAGTTGTTTCTCTGACATTGACTTGTATTCATCCTCCCCGAAAAGCTCTTTTAAACCTAGAACGTTCTCAATTAAAGAGTTTTGAAACTTTATTGCTGTAGGAATAATATGGTTTATGGTGAGGTCTCCTATAACCCTTGCTTCAATTTGTAATTTTTTTACAAATATCTCATTTAAAACTTCGTACCTGGCTTCTACCTCTCTTTCGGACAGGACGTGGGTCTCCTCCATAAGAGTGAGTGTCTTCTTATCAAGAAAAGCGGCAAAGGCGCCTGGTATGTCTGTGATACCCTTTAGTCCTCTTCTTGCAGCCTCTCTATGCCACTCTTCGCTGTAACCGTTACCCTCAAATCTGATGTTTTTTGATTCAATTATAAACAGGCGAATAACTTTAAGAATTGCCTCATCCTTGGAGAGACCTTCACTCATCTCTTTATCGGCAAGAGTTTTAAATCTCATTATCTGCTGTGCAACTGCAGCGTTAAGGATAAACATAGATGAAGCAACATTTACTGAGGAGCCAACCGCACGAAACTCAAATCTGTTTCCTGTGAAGGCAAAAGGAGATGTTCTGTTTCTATCGGTATTGTCCGGCAGTATCTCAGGAATCTTGTTTACTATATCCAGCTTAATGGCTCTGTTCTCTTCACTGTCATCGGTAATAGCCATATTTTCAATGGAGTCTAAAACCTCTGTTAGGGTTGTTCCGCAAAAAACCGACATTATTGCAGGTGGTGCTTCGCTTCCTCCAAGCCTGTAGGAGTTATTAAGAGATGCCACACTTGACATAAGCAGATGGTGATGCTCATAGACGGCTCTGATAACTGAAACAAAGAAACTCAAAAACTGAATGTTGTTCCTGGGTGTTTTGCCCGGAGAGAGCAGATTAACTCCCGTATTTGTAACCATAGACCAGTTACAGTGTTTTCCGGATCCGTTTATCCCCGCAAAAGGCTTTTCGTGAAATATAACTTTAAGTTTGTGTCTCTTTGCAATTTTTCTCATCAGAATCATCATCATAAGATTATGATCTACCGAAAGATTTGCCTCAGCGTGATAAGGGGCAAATTCAAACTGATTTGGGGCAACCTCGTTATGACGTGTCTTTAGAACCACTCCCAATTTAAATGCCTCAGTCTCGAAATCTTTCATAAAGCACATAACTCTTGATGGGATTGCCCCAAAGTAGTGGTCTTCCAACTGCTGGTCTTTCGCTGCTGTGTGGCCTATCAGAGTTCTGTTGCATAGCATAAGATCCGGCCTTGCCCTGTAGAGAGCCTCATCTACCAGAAAATACTCCTGCTCGATTCCAAGCATCACATTTACTCTGGCTGCTTTTGAGTCAAACATCTTTGCAAGCTCCGTTGCTGCTTTGTCCAGCTGCTGAAGAGATTTCAGGTGAGGGGTCTTCATATCAAGCGACTCCCCTGTATATGCTACAAAAACAGATGGTATACAAAGCGTGTCATCTATAATGAATGCAGGAGATGAGGGGTCCCAGGCAGAGTATCCTCTGGCCTCGAATGTATTTCTAAGTCCTCCGTTAGGGAAGCTTGATGCATCCGGCTCCTGCTGAACCAGAGCCTCACCCCGGAAATTTTCAAATACACCGCCGTTTTTGGAGGGGTCTACAAATGCTTCGTGTTTCTCTGCTGTGGCATCGGTTAACGGGTGAAACCAGTGGGTGTAGTGTGTAGCACCTCTTTCGAGGGCCCAGGCCTTCATTCCTGATGCTATCTGGTTAGCTATGCTTCTGTCTATTTTTACACCGTCAATCACTGCCAGCTGTACAGCTTCAAAAGCTTCGGATGACAGGTATCGTCGCATCTTCTCGATATCGAAAACGTTTTGACCAAAATACTGGGATACCGGTTGTTTCTCAACATAAAACCTTTCAGCCCTGTGGCTGGAAAATTCATCCAATGCTCTTTTCCTGAAACTGCTCATATACTTATATTATTAATCGGGCAAATGTAGTTATATTTTTAAAAAATCCTGACCATTTTTTATACTTTTGTATCCTAAACCAAAAATTAAGCTAATGAAACAAATTGCCAGTTTTCTTTTGATTTTAATCTCATCTTTATCTCCCTTGAGCTTATCCTCCCAATCCAATAATATCCAAAATTATATTGGGAAACTAAAAAAAGACACCCTCTTTACAGATGCTGTTGTAGGAATAATGGTTATGGACTCAAAAGGCAAAACTGTGGCCTCCTGGAATCCGGGTATGCCATTGCTTACCGCCTCTACAATGAAAACCATAACAACCGGAGTGGCTCTTAACCTGCTTGGAGATGACTTCCGGTTCTCAACAAAAATTGGATACTCCGGTAGTGTAAGAAACGGAGTGCTTTATGGAGATCTATATATCGTAGGAGGAGGAGATCCTACATTGGGCTCATCAGACACACTGGCAATTCCTGTTGAGAATCTTTTTATGGAGTGGAAAGATGCAATTGCTGCAACAGGAATCAGAAGAATAAACGGCCATATAGTTGCCGATGACAGATTTTTTGAATCTGAAATTGTACCTGAAAGCTGGTCCTGGAGTAATCTTGGTCCGGCATACGGGAGTGGTGTATCCGGGCTTTCGTTCTACGAAAATCTCCAGAAATTTAAATTTATACCCGGAATAAACCCGGGTGATAAGGTAACTTTAATGGATGTTTATCCCACCATACCGGGAATGGAGTATAGAAATGATCTCAAAACAGGCGAGATTAAAAGTGGGAACAGGAGCTCCTACTATGTCTCCGACCTGGCAAAAATTTCTCAGATTAAAGGAACTGTAGCAGCAGGATCAGACTCGGTATCTATGACCTATTCGAATAAGTTCCCACATATGAGTTGCGCCTGGGAATTTCGTCAATACTTGTTGAAAAGCGGAATTATCAGTGATTCTCAGGTTAAAGATGCAAGGGAGTTTAGCTCGCTTCAACCGGAGCAGCTTACAATCATTACCGAGACGCTCTCCCCTCCCCTTTCATCCATAATAAATGTTACAAATAGAATCAGCAATAACTTTTATGCAGAGACCTTACTTAAGATGATAGGAAAGAGGGCTACCGGGGTGGGTTCCTATGACTCGGCCAGGGTTGCCTTGATAAGGGAGTTGGATGGAATGGGTATCAGAAAAAAGGGATTTACTCAATCTGACGGCAGCGGACTTTCGAGACAGAACTATGTATCTGCCAGATTCTTCTGCAACTTTTTTTCAAAAATGAGAGAGAGCAGTAGTTTCACCACATTTTTTAACTCCCTGCCGCAGCCGGGAGGTCCGGGAACCCTTAAAAGTGTACTGCCCAACGAGCAGATTGAACGTAAAACAAAATTGTACGCAAAAAGCGGTTCTCTTGCAAATGTGCGCTGTTATGCAGGCTATGTTAAGAGAGATAATGGCGAATTGATCTATTTTGCAATTCTTACAAATAATTTCGCTGCAAGAACTGCACAGATGCAAGTTGGCATTGAGGGCTTTATGAAGGAATTGATAAATTATTGATACTTTTTTTGTTGTTAATTATTAACTTTTGTCTATATTAGATTTTTATTTGCCTTACAATATATAACAATAATCAATCAAATTATAACTAAACAAAATTTAAAATAGAGATGTTAACACTTTCAAGAAAAGCACATCAGATGCCGGCCTCTCCAATAAGGAAATTAGTGCCTTTTGCAGATGTTGCCAAGAAAAAAGGGGTAAAAGTTTACCACCTGAATATTGGTCAACCGGATATCGCTTCGCCAAAGGAGGCTTTAGATGCAGTTAAAAACAACACCCTTGACCTTGTATCTTATCCACACTCTGCCGGGTTTGAATCTTACAGAGAGGGTCTTGCAAAATACTATCAGGGGATAAACATCAATGTTAAAGGCAATGAGATTAACGTCACTACCGGAGGAAGTGAAGCTCTTCAGATTTCACTGGCAGTTACCTGTAACCCGGATGACGAAGTCATTGTAATGGAGCCTTTTTATACTAATTACAACTCTTTTGCAGTTCAGAACGATGTAATCCTTAAGCCTATCCGCACAAATATTGAGGATGGATTTGCACTTCCGGATATAAGCGAATTCGAGAAACTTATAACCCCAAAGACCAAAGGAATTATTATCTGCAACCCTGGTAACCCTACAGGAACACTCTATAAAAAAGAGTCCCTCATAAAATTGGGTGAGCTTGCCAAGAAGCACGAACTTTTCATCTATTCAGATGAAGTTTACAGAGAGTTCTGCTACACAGATGAACCTCACTTCTCTTGTATGCACATTGAGGGGCTTGAACAGAACGTGATTCTTATTGACTCTGTTTCCAAGAGATATAGCCTATGCGGAGTTCGTATCGGGGCTATTGTATCAAAAAACAAAGAGGTAATGAGTGCAGTACTCCGCTACGCTCAGGCCAGACTATGCTCTCCAGCATACGGACAGATTGCTGCCGAAGGTGCACTCAGTACGCCCAAAGAGTACTTCGTTGCTGTACGTGACGAATATATTAAGCGCAGAGATTATGTTATTGGAGCATTGAATAAAATGGAGGGAGTTATGTCTCCTATGCCAATGGGTGCATTCTATACAATTGCAAAACTTCCGGTTGATGACAGCGATAAATTTGCTCAGTGGCTACTAGAGGAGTTCAGCTACGAAAACCAGACTGTTATGATTGCTCCTGCTGCGGGTTTTTATGCTACTAAAGGCAAGGGTAAAGATGAGGTGAGAATTGCATATGTTCTTAAGATTGAAGATCTTAAAAACGCAATGAAATGCCTTGAGGAGGCTCTTAAACAATATCCCGGAAGGACTATTTAAATCCAATATCTAAAAATTTTATTATAAGGAGGTTGTCTTAAAAAGGCAACCTCTTTTGGTATAGTGGGATATTGAATATTGAGGTGCTTAGAGGCAATTAGACAAATTGGGCAACTCTGTTAAGGACAATTATTATTAGCAGAACAAAAAACTCCACTCTCCTGTACTTATTTGTGCTCTTCAATGAGAGATATTCCACTATTATGAACGATAGCGGCAGAGCAAGCAGATTTGTCAACATCCCCTGAGACTCTCTATAAATTAGCATTGTGGCAATAAGTACAAGCATCACAGTGATGTTCCGCACAAGCCCTATAGACTTCACAACTTTGTACCTGCTTATTATTGAAAAAATTGAGATCAAAGAGCGGGATATTATGAGTACCATAAAGATTACCAGAACAATCTTTGCAACACTCTCAAGTCTTATATAAGGTGGTGATAGAGAGAGAAAGTCACTTACCAGAAGCTCTGCAAATAGAGAGGTATCATTAAACATCAGATACCTGAAAGAGAAGGTTAGAATATAGGGTACTAATATTGCACCCAGCGCAATAAGAAGAGCTCTCAGTGCAAAAGAGGAGGTTATAAGTGAGTAGTAGAGAATAAAGGGGAGCAGAACAACAGCGTGAAAATCAAAAAGGGTTGCCAAAGAGATCAGGAACATAGCCATAAACAGGTTTTTGTCCCCCTCTTTTGTAATCATTGAGTAGTAGAGAGACCACAAAAAGAGAGGAGCGGCAGCAGTTGCACCGCTAAAGAATATTGTCTCCGGACTCGATAGCAATAAAATGAGATAGATCAAAAAGAGCGAAGAGGAGCTTTTACCGCAAGAGAAGATTTTTTCATTAACATAATAGAGGCTAAATGCTGTAAAAGAGATTATTGCAGTGGTGGTCAGGACAGAAATGGTTGTAGTGATTGACTCTGTGTCAATTAATCCTGCAAAGAGGGGAATCCATTTGGTGGCAGTATAGTTATATAGTCCATCGGACAATATAAATGAGGTAACCAGCATAAATATTAGATAGAGCCCCAGAAAAAAGGGGGATGAGACAAATTTATATCTGCTTTCCTTACCCATTACAAAATATCCAGTCCAATATCACTTCTGTAAAATATGCCGTTATAGCTTATCTTTCCGGCAAGAGAGTAGAGTCGCTCCCTGCCGCTTTGAATCCCATCTGCAAGAGCAGTAAGGGCAATTACCCTGCCCCCTGAGGTTACCAGTTGACCCTCTTTTATGGATGTTCCTGAATGAAAAAGCATCTCACCTGTTAACTCTGATACTCCTGATATTTCAAAACCCTTTTCGAAGTTCTGGGGATAGCCCCCGGAGACCATAACAAGAGTTATTGCAAATCTATCAGAAATCTCAATTTTCTCTCTTTCCAGTTTCCCCTCTCCCAAAGCTATAAAATGTGAAAGAAGGTCGCTCTCTATTCTTGGAACAACTGCCTCAGTCTCAGGATCGCCCATTCTAACGTTATACTCAATCACAAAAGGATCTCCGTTGCAATTCATAAGACCAATAAAAATAAACCCTTTGTAATCTATACTCTCTTTTTGCAGCCCCTCTATGGTAGGTATGATTATGCGACTCTCTACCTTGCTCATAAAGTCGGCATCGGCAAAAGGAACCGGCGATACCGCTCCCATTCCTCCGGTATTAAGACCTTTATCTCCATCACAGGCTCTTTTATAATCTTTAGCCTCCGGTAGAATGAGGTAGTTTTTTCCATCGGTCAACACAAATACAGATAACTCAATTCCAGAAAGAAACTCCTCTATTACCACCTTATCTCCGGCAGAACCGAATCGTCCACTGAGAATCTCTCTAAGCTCTCTTTTAGCCTGCAAGGAATCATCAATTATCAGAACCCCCTTGCCTGCAGCCAAACCATCTGCTTTAAGCACATACGGGGCTTTAAGTGAGTCAATATAGCGGTCTGCTTCCTCTATGCTCTCCCTGTTAAAACTTTTGTAACCCGCTGTTGGAATCGCGTATTTAAACATAAAATCTTTGGCAAACTCTTTGCTCCCCTCCAATCTAGCACCCTCAGAACCCGGTCCTACAAAAACAACTTTCTTGAGAGATTCATCATTTTTAAAAAAATCTCCCAATCCGTTAACCAAAGGCTCCTCCGGACCTACAATAACCATATTTACTGAGTTATCTAAAACCGCACTTTTTATAGCATCAAAACTCTTTATGTCAATATTAAGATTAACTGCAAGTGAAGATGTGCCCGGATTACCCGGAGCGCAAAAAAGTTTCTCCAGCAGAGGGCTTTTGGAAATCTTCCAGGCAATCGCATTCTCTCTTCCACCAGAGCCGATAATAAGTACTCTCATCTTTTTTTGGGCAAAAATAACAATAATAAATTAACTTTGTAGGCTACAATTGATAACGATGAGGCATATTTCATTCATACTACTTTTTTCGCTCTTTGCAGCTCTCTCCTGTTCAAGAGAGTATATACCCCAGAAGAGAATGCCGGAGATAATTGCACAACTCTATAAGGTTGACAGATATATAAATACAGATTACAATCTGGTTTTAAGGGCAGATACAATAAAGATCTATGAATCAATATTTAATCACTACGGGTACACCTCGCAGGATTTCATAAACACATTGGACTACTACCTCTCCCGCCCTTTAAAACTCAAAAGTTTTTATGCTCAAGCTAAGATACTGCTCGAAAAGGAGGAGGAGGCCATAATTGAGATTATCCGCAACAAAGAGAGGGCAGACTCTATCTCCGCTCCAATAAAAGCGATGATTGAGCATTCGGACTCTGTTATTAAATATGACCCGAAAAGCAGGGCACTCAGGTGGATTTTGCTACCCGAGAAACAACCTGAATTTAGAGTATCATATGGTGACTCACTTATGAAAATCTATGAAACACCCCGAATGAGTCGATGGTGGTGGAAAAATTACCAAAGTGACACCACAAAATTTTCAATAATTAGTATCAATGAGAAAAATCGCCGCACAATACCTCTACCCACTGAACTCATCATTGCCGATCCCGAAGGGGGTTCTTACCTTAGATGATGACGGTACAATTGTTGAGATTGGCCGGCTAAGTGACGAAACTGAGAGTACCGAATTTTACAACGGCATTCTGGTTCCGGGGTTTGTTAACTCCCACTGCCATATAGAGCTCTCTCACCTTAAAAATATCTTTGACAAAGGTACAGGTATGTCCGGCTTTATTAAAGAGGTGGTTAAGTTGCGTAATGGTGTAGATGAAGAGTTTCGGGAGGAGGCTATGAGAGTGGAGATGCAGTTGCTTTATGAGTCCGGTGTCTGTGCAATGGCAGATATAAGCAATAACAGTGAAAGCTTTTCAGTTAAAGCTGAATCTCCAATTTATACTCGAACCTTTCTTGAGTTTTTCGGTACAGAGTGGTCTCAGGCCGAGGAGATCTTAACAAGGGCAAATAAGCTCACAAAAAAAGCTAAGGAGTTCGGCTTAGATGCCTCACCTACCCCCCACTCCAGCTACTCAATGAGTCCGGAACTTTTAAGAGCTATCTCAAAAGCAGGCCTGAAATCGGGTTGGCTATCATACCATAATCAGGAGAGTTGGGAAGAGGAGGAGCTTTTTCTAAATGGCACAGGCCCCCTTGCAGATCAGTATAGGGATAGAGGACTCTCCACCCCTCCTGTTACCGGAACACCTTCACTCATCTACTTTTTGAATAATATTGAATCTACTCAAAAGATAGAGGATGAGAGAGTTCTTTTGGTACATAATACTTTTTGTGACAGCGAAAGCGTTGAGAGAGCAACCTCCAGTATAAAGAGTCTCTTCTGGGCAATATGCCCTCTCTCAAATCTTTTCATTCATAACGCACTTCCACCGCTGGAGCTGCTTAGAAGGCACAATGCAACAATCACGATAGGGACAGATTCACTCTCAAGCAATAGTGCGCTTTCAATTGCAGATGAGATCAAATGCATACATAGATATTTTCCGAACATACCGCTTACCCAAATTCTGGAGTGGAGCTCATTTAACGGAGCCAGGTTCCTTGGTATTGAAAATAGATTCGGCTCTTTTGAGGTTGGTAAAAACCCGGGAGTGGTATTGATTGATAACATAGATTTCCGGAAACAGCATCTTACAGCCGACAGCAGGAGTGTGAGGTTGGTTTAGATAATGCCGGATAGAGATAGAGATAGAGATAGGAAGAGATAAAATAAAATATATAAGTTTAAAGGGTAAATAAGATGTCAACAATTCTGTTTAACGAGATAGTCTTCGGGCCAGTTAAGAGCAGAAGACTGGGAGTATCTCTGGGGGTAAACCTGCTTCCAAAATTCGGCAAGTGGTGCAATTTCGACTGCATCTATTGTGAGTGTGGCTTCAACAAAGATGGAAAAGAGGACAAAAAACTGCCCACTATAGACGAAGTTTGGGAGGCTCTTGAAGATAAACTAAAAAATCACGATCAAACAATAGGGAGAATAGATAATATAACATTTTCCGGTAACGGAGAGCCTACATTACACCCCTATTTTTTTGAAATTATTGCAATTACAAATGTACTAAGAGATAAATATGCCAAAGAGGCAAAAGTATCTGTTCTTACAAATGGTTCGCGAATCGGGATTAAGGATATTGCAGATGCGCTTTTGAAAGTGGATAATGCCATAATCAAGATAGATTCTGCAATAGAGAGTAGTGTTCGGCTTATTGACCGGCCACAGTTTGACTATTCAATTAATAAAATTACAACCAATCTTTCTCCGTTTAAAGGTAAGTTTGTACTTCAGACAATGTTTCTCAGAGGGAGATTTCAGGGAGAATATTTTGACAATACAACAGACAAGGAGGTTAATGCCTGGTATGAGGTTATTAAAAATACCGAACCCAGAGAGATAATGATGTATACCATAGACCGGGAGACCCCGGCTCAGGGGCTGGAGAAGGTGACAATTGAACAGATGAACAGAATTGCTGCACCGCTCATTGAGGCCGGTTTCAAGATAACAATAAGTGGATAAAATCTATAGAAATGAGAGTTTTAATACAGAGGGTTACCCACGCTTCGGTGATCTCAGACGGAGTTCTTACCGGAGAGATTAAAGAGGGGCTACTCATCTTCGCCGGTTTTGAAGATGAAGACGACGATGGTGATTTGGAATACGCCACGAGAAAAATTGTAAACCTGCGAATATTTGACGACCAAAATGGTGTTATGAATCTCTCTGTATCAGATATTTCAGGAGAGATCTTACTCATCAGCCAATTTACTCTGCACGCTCAGACAAAAAAGGGAAACAGGCCCTCTTACATTAAAGCTGCCCGTCCCGAAAAAGCTATTCCACTATATGAAAAATTCAAATCTTTACTGGCCGCTGCAACCTCAAAAGAGATAAAATCCGGAGAATTCGGTTCAGATATGAAGGTCTCACTACTGAATAACGGGCCGGTTACAATCTGGATAGATACAAAAGAGATGAATTATTAACTTGTGATTAAAATAATAACTTGCGATTAAATTTTTAATCCTATATTTAGACAACAAAAAGGGTATTTTTAATGAAATCTACAACAGAGCTGCTCGAGGGCATAGAAAATAATATAAAGAGTTGGGACAGAAGAGATGTTTTATCTGCCAGTTTTGGTTTTATAGACCTCACTTCACTAAACACTACAGATACAGAGGCGAAGATTATCTCAATGACAGAAAGAGTTAATCAATTTCGCGTAACTTTTCCGGAATACGGACAGGTTGCTGCAATGTGTGTTCACCCTAACTTTGCAAAAACAGTGAGAGCGAACCTAACTGATACAGGTGTTGAACTGGCCGTGGTAGCCGGGGTTTTCCCAAGCTCACAAAGTTTTATTGAAGTTAAGGCTCTGGAGTGCAGAATGGCAGTGGAGAATGGCGCAGATGAAGTTGATATTGTTCTATCTATAAGCCACTTTCTATGTGGAGATTACAACAGGGCTTCAGATGAGATATCACTCATAAAAGAGGCTGTGAAGGGTGCGCACCTTAAAGTTATTCTTGAAACAGGCCTACTCAAAGAGGATGAGCTTATCTATAATGCATCTATGCTGGCTATGAAAGCGGGGGCAGATTTCATTAAAACCTCTACCGGGAAGCTAGAGCCGGCCGCAACACCCCAGGCTGCCATAGTTATGTGCGAGGCAATAAAAGAGTTTCACAAAACAACAGGGAAGAGAGTCGGGTTCAAGCCTGCAGGAGGCATAGTGACCCCATTTGACGCTATAAAATATTACGCAATTGTAGAGACAATTCTGGGCAGAGAGTGGTTAAACAGTAAATTGTTCCGTTTGGGAGCAAGCAGGTTGGCAAATAATTTGCTGTCTCAAATGGAGTCAAGGGAAATAAACTATTTTTAAGATGAAGAGACTATTAATTCTGTTTACACTGCTCACTATAGGTTCAACTCTCTTTTCTCAGGAGTACAAAAGTGCTGTCGGGTTGAGATTAGGCTCAAGTTTAGGGGTGAGTTACAAAAAATTTATTGAGCCCAAAAAAGCTATTGAGGGAATTCTAGACCTGGACATTCTTTATAGAAATGAGATGAAAATAGAGGTCACTGGGCTCTATCTGTTTCACTTCGGGCTTAATGTAGATGGTCTGTCGGCTTTTGCCGGCCCGGGTGCATCTGCAGGTATCTATGTTGGAGACTCCAGCGGCTTTATTATGTCTTTAGATGGTATGGCAGGTTTTGAGTATAAATTTCACAACTCCCCAATTGTTCTCTCTTTTGACTGGAATCCAAGAATTCAGATGATAAAGAATGCGGGATTAAAGGGTGATGGTTTCGCTCTTACAATAAGATATGTTTTATAATTTTCAGGCAAAATTCAAGTAATCAATTAAATAATAGACAAGTATGATTAAAAACTACATTCAGGAGAACAGAGAGAGATTCCTTGCGGAATTATTTGAGCTATTAAGAATTCCATCAATAAGCTCAATGGCTGCTCATAAAGATGATATGCAAAAAGCAGCTGAGAAATATGTAGAACTACTCCTTAAGGCAGGATGCGAAAGAGCAGAGGTATACCCTACTAAGGGGCACCCTGTTGTATTTGCAGAGAAGATCATAGATAAAACCAAACCAACTATTTTGGTTTATGCACACTACGATGTTCAGCCGGCAGACCCTCTCAACCTGTGGACAACTCCACCTTTTGAGCCGGAGATAAGAGATGGTGCAATCTATGCAAGAGGTGCCAATGACGATAAAGGTCAGGGATTTATGCACATTAAAGCCTTTGAATATCTCGTAAATAGCAATCAGCTTAAGTGTAACGTTAAGTTTATAATTGACGGAGAGGAGGAGATTGGCTCTCCAAGTCTTCCTGAATGGGCAGTTGCTCATAAGGAGATGCTTAGTTGCGATGACATTCTTGTGTCCGACACAACTATGATCGATGAGAAGATTCCATCTATCAATGTTGGGATGAGGGGACTTGCCTATATGGAGGTTGAGGTTACCGGACCAAACAAAGATCTGCACTCGGGACACTACGGAGGTGCAATTGCAAACCCTATCAATGTTCTTGCCGGAATGATAACTAAGCTTATTGATGATAAAGGACGTGTTACTATCAAAGGATTTTACGACGACGTTGTTGAGCTCACAAACCAGGAGAGAGAGATGCTTGGGCGCGCTCCGTTTGACGAAAAAGAGTACAAACATTTTCTGGATATAGACGGAGTTACCGGAGAGCAGGGATATACTACAATGGAGAGAACAGGTATCC
>JAUYTH010000348.1 GCA_030695165.1 Bacteroidales bacterium | reverse complement strand
TGATAGGGAATGACAATTTTTTTGGTAAAACTCCCTTCCCGGTCATAAAACAAAAGATAATTACTCTGAGCCGGCGCATTGCTCCGTACTATAATTTCTCCTGTTTTGGACATCACCCTTGTATCGCTTGCCATCTGGTACTCCTGCGCACCCCTTCCCCTGCGGTCAAATTTAAAAAGAAATTTACCGTTTTTATCGAATACCTTAATAACCCTCACAGAGAGTACGTAGATTCTTTCGTTCTCATAAAAGACTCTTGGAAACATTCCTATTAAAGAGCTATCCGATGTCTCAAGCTTTACATATCTCACATCTGTGGCAATATCGCTTAAATTTACAACCCTACCCCCTCCAACTGAAGATGCCAGGTCAATTACAGGAGTTGTTCCGGGTTGATTATTAACTACAGATTTACAGGATATTAAAAGTGACCAAAGAAAAAGTGAGCTGTAAAGGCCTCTTAATGAGATTAGTTTCATAATTATATGTAGTTATGGTAGTTGTCTCTTTAAGGTACTACTGTTCCTATACAGCCGGGCAATTCTCTGTTTCACTTATCGCTCATAGATTGCTGATAAACAAGCCTCTCAAAAACTGTTCCAATAATTCTCTTTTATAACTATTTTTTTTTAAACATTTTAATATTGAAATCATGACTTTCCAACTAATACTATGTAAGACCTCATAAACATTTATGGGGTCCGATAAAACACAATTTATGTGTTAACTTTTTTCAGTACAAATTTATTTAAGGTTATAAATAACAAGAAAAGGGTTCTCCTTTTCTGAATCATGCGATTCAACTATATTTTTTTGTCTATCTGATAGGATATTAGTGAGAAATAATGCATTTTTATCATTACAAACATAGAATGCTATGTTTGCATAATTTAAATGTCCATATGGTCTTGCTCCTTCTACAGTTTCTTTAAAAATGAGATAGTTTTTTTCGTGCTTATTAAAGAAAATAAATTTCTCCGACGATTTAAAAAACATGGATAAACTTTGGAATTTTGAAGTTTCAATACTAGTCAATGGATAATTATTAAGTATATCCATTAATTGTTCAAACGTAAGTGTTGATTTTCTTCTTTTGGTCTTTTTATCAAATTGAGAATTATATATCTTTCTGAACTGTCTTTGCTTATTATTGTACTTTCCAAAATTCCAATTAAAAACGACAGGGTTATTTGTGTCTGATAAATTCAATATTTTACAATTATCTGAGTTATCATTAAAGTATATTGAATCCTTGTAGATATAGGTTTTGTTAATTGGAGAGACAGAATAATGCTTTATAAGCGACACCTCAAGAAACCTTTTTAAAATCCTTTTTTCTGATATCGAATAATAGGAAGCTCTGAGTTGATTAAAAGAGATAAACAATAAAGTATCCCTATTAATAGCATAAACTTCATTGTAGGCTAAAATTTCTTTTGGTAGTTCAATCTTAGAAATAAAATTGCCGTTTAAATCATAATAATGTAAGTACCCCCACGGTACAAGAATCATAATAAGGTTATTGTACCTATCGATGTTAACAAAGGTTGCATTCTCATATTCATCAGGGCCTCTTCCTTTTTTGTTTATCTTGAACAGGTATTTACCATCCTGATCAAAACAAAAGACAATATTTAACCTTGAATCAAATATGTATAGTCTGTTTTCAAAAGGAATTATTTTGTCAATGTTTTTTATTAAACAATTATCATTGGTTTCGAGCCTTACAACTGAAATTGAATCAACCAAGTCAAATATTGATACCTGGTCGTTTCTTTCTAAGTCAACTATTTGTGCTTCTTCTTGGCTGTTACAACCAAGGATCAGTAGACTGATTAAAGCCAAAGAAATTAAGTTCTTCATTTGATAATTTTATAATGTAAAAAAACTACTTAATATGATAAATGACTAAGAATGGATTATCATTATTTGGGTCATGCGACTTTACTATTTCCAATTGTTTTGGAGAAAGAGTCTCTTCTGAATAATATTTGTTTTTTCCTGTATTATATAGAAAAAGATAGTTGTAATGTGCTAAAAAGTATGTAAACTGAATTCCCTCAATTGTCTCTCTGAAAACTTTCACATTTCCGTCTATCTTGTCTCTGAAAACACACAGATAACTAAATGGGATCTTATACAAGACAGATGTTACTTCAAACCTGTCTGTTTCAAATGATCTACTTCTATAAAATGTTGGGTAACTGTCATCACCAAAATTATCTAAAATCGTATATTGTCTCCTTTCTTTTCTGGCCTTTGATTTGGATTCCATTCCGTTTCTGATTCTTTTTTTGGTAAAATTGTTTATCCCGAAATCCCAATTATATGCAACCCTTCTCTTAGGGTGCGACATATTCAAAACATTGTTATCAAACCCTGCAGATGAGAAGTAAAGAGAATCATTATATTTGTAAACAGAACCTTTTGTTAATTCAATCTCCGGCATCTCATCTACACCCAGGCATTTATTAATAATGGAATCATTTTTTCTTGAATAATAGATTGCCCGGTATTCATTACTTGAAAGAAATAGTAAAGTATCTCTATTTACTGCAAATACCTCATTATATGATAAAACCTCTTTCGGAAGCTTTTTCTTAGAGATAAAATTACCCTCCAGATCAAATATTAAAACATAGCCCCAGGGGACAAGAAGCAGTAATTGATCATTAAAATTGTCAATATATATATCTTCAACATATTCATACTCCTCCGGCCCTCTTCCTTTTTTATTTATCTTGAATAAAAACTGACCGTTTGAACTAAAACACAAGACAACTTGTGATAACTTATCAAAGACATAAAACCTGTTTTTAT
>JAUYTH010000343.1 GCA_030695165.1 Bacteroidales bacterium | reverse complement strand
AAACAAAGAGAGTGAGCTAAAAGATAAGAGTTCACTTATCAAGCTCTTAAATATTAAAGATCCCGATACACGAGAGAGTAAAATCTCGCTACACAAAGAGGACTACAGATATATCCGAGAGAGACTCTACCCTCTTCTGAGAAGGGTCTCCTTCACATTTCATCTCTCTCGTAAGAAAATGGAAAAGGATACGATTCACACATTTGTGGAGGATACTCTCTATATGAGAGGTATCAAGCATCTGCAAAAAAGGGAGTATACAAGAGCATCTGAGGTTCTTAAAGATTACAGAGATATTAATACAGCAATCGCATATCTTTCATTAGGAAAGGATCTCTCTGCTGCCGAAATACTCTCTTCTCTAAAAGAGAGTGCCAATATATTATACCTGAGGGCAATAGTTGCATCAAGAAGAGGAGATGAGCAGAGTGCGGTTAAAAATTTCCTTCGCTCGGTGGAGTTGAATATAGCGATGGCATACAGGGGGGCACTTGATCCCGAGATCTCTTTTTTGATAAAAAAATATAACCTCAATAATGAATTATTTAAATGGAAAGAGTGATGAAAAATTGGTTTATACTTTCTATGTTTTTCTTATTCTCGCTATCGTGCAGCAAGGATTACTCAGAGACTATAATCGGAGAAGGTGAAGAGAGTGGTGTTAAGAGGGTAAGTGCAGGAATAAGAAGGGTTAGAGTTGAGATAAGAAAAGTCGATAATTTAGAGACAAAATCACTAAATATTAACGATATCATCTCAAATTACAGAGTTCTTGTCTATGACTCGACGGGAGAGAAGAGATATCACGGTTACTCGGCAAATAGTGGGAATATTGATATAGATGTACCATTGGGTGAGATTACAGTGGCAGTTATTGCAAACAGCCCAGAAATTGAGCAATCTTTTTACACGAAAATTGATTCACTTTGGAGTGCAAGAACATCCATAATGCACTCCCAGACAAATGGAGTGCTATATACCGGTTTTGTAAATATAAACATAACAGAGAACCAAAATTCACTATCTGTATTGCTAAAAAGGGTTGTGGCCAAGGTTACCATACTTTTCAACAGGAATCAACTGAATGATAATGTATCTATTGATATTACAAAGATTCAACTAAAAAATGTTCCCGCCTCGGTAAGACTTTTTGGCAGCAATACTCCGGGACTATCTCAGATCATTTCAGAAGGAGACTACATTACAACAAATCTGGAGCCGGCTAACCACGAAACGGCATCTGCTATCTATCTTTTTGAGAATATGCAGGGAGATATTGGCACCAACTCAACACCATCATTGAAATATGCAGGCACAAAGAGTGACATCTGTACATATCTTGAAATTACTGCAAATTATACAAGCCCTGCAAAAACCGGAGTGATAAAATACCGAAGCTATTTGGGAGAGAATAACACAAACAACTTTGATGTAATTAGGGAGACACACTATAAGGAGACAATACTTTTTACCGGGTCATCAATAAATGAGTCTTCCTGGAGAGTAGATGTAAGCAATCTGACAAACTTGTCTTATCTGATAACAACATCTGCATCTCCCGAAAACGGAGGCGTTGTATATGGAATGGGATACTACAATTACGGTGATCTCCCCTGTTTACTGGCAGTGCCAAACCCTAACTATCTTTTTACAGGCTGGTCTCCCATTATAAGTGCTGTTACCTGCAATCAAAACTA
>JAUYTH010000337.1 GCA_030695165.1 Bacteroidales bacterium | reverse complement strand
TTGTGACAACATCTGTAACATCTGAGACCCCTCTTAAAAAGGTTACAGTTTTACCTTTTATGGGAATTTCATCTTCAATTTTCATTGCCCAAAAGCCATCTTCAAGATAGTTCTTTCCGGGAGTGCTCAGGGAGTGAATATCTCCGTATGCACAGTGGTGGTTTGTGATCATTAGTCCATTGGGCGAAATTATGCTTCCGCTACAGCTCCCGCCATCCAGTGCCACGATGGCATCTGTAAGGGCTGTTCCGTCCGGATTGTAAATCTCACCGGGTTTCAGTTGAAGCCCTTTGCTTTTCATCAGTTCATAGAGCTGCTTGTCCAGAAGATTTACCAACCACATCCCCTCATCTGCAACAGCTTGATAAAAAGAGCTTATCAGGAGTGCTGCTAAAATGATTAATCTTTTTTTCATAAATAGTAATGTTATAATAATAAATAGAAGAGAACCCGTATAGCAGTTAAATCGCTAAAGATCAACAGATATACGGGTTAACAAAAAACTTGAGCCAGATTGAAATTTTTTGTTTCAACCTTTTGAAATAATATAGTCAGTTAAAAATTCAACCCTATTGACATTGAGAAGAGAGCTCTGTTCTTATCGTCAGCAGTTAAATGTTTATACGCTAACCCGCAGTAAACTGAGTTACCCTTTTGGGAATCTAGTACTCTCTGATATTTAACTCCACCACCTATTGACATTCTCTGTGCAGTATTGTAATTATAATCTGCATCAAGGATACTATTGTTGAGTTTGAGAGCACCCACAGTGAGAGGATTATAGGATCTAAGTTTAGTGCCGTCGCCAAAGATATATGCACCATTGATATCTAAACTTAAAGTAGCTTTTTCGTTAATATTTAAATCTCTGTTAATCCTAACGTAAGCTTCATTTACGGTAAAGTCCTGATAGTAGTATGCCGGAAATGCCTTATATCTCTTCTCTACATAGTGTTGGTTAAACCCTGCTGCAAGAATCCAGGAGCATCTCCACTCACCTTCTCTGAAATATGTTTTATATTCAGCTCCCATTTTCCTGTAGTTGGTCATATATCGCAGAGTTTTTCCATACTCAAAAAATGCCCAGTTATTTGCCTCTCCCGGGATTAGCTCATAGTCATTAATAACGTTGTATGAAATATTCTCTTCATTAATAAATGACAGGGTAATAAAGTGATCTGTATTCTCTGCAGAATATCGGATTACACCATCATAAACATATTTAAGATTCTCTACAGTTGCATATCTTTTTGAAAAGTTACTCCCATCATAATCATCTTCATTTCCAAAGTCTACTGAGAATTGGTTAAAGAATGACAAATCACCTATTTTTACCTGAGCTTGAAGTGAGGCCCCAAAGAGATCTCGAAGATATTGTCTTTCTAGTATCGTGGTATTGGTAATGCCTGTAAGGGTATAAAACCACAACCCCTCCATATAGTAGATTTTCTTTCCTGTAACATCCCCAATAAAGTCATAATCCACTCGTTCAACATCTCTTTTATATGTCAAGTTCAATCCTGCCACAACAGGTTTGCTGCTAAAGGTCATACCCGGAGAAACAACGAGCTTAGAAAGAGTATTTAAATTTCTACCGTCTATTCTTTTGGCAGCTGTTGAGGTCTGGTAATCAAAAGCAACTCCGATGGATAGTTTTTTACTAAGATTATATCCCACTTTACCACTCATAATGTAATCTTCCCTGAGTACCTTCCCCGGAATTGAGTCAACAATTGTATTTATGTTTGACCCGGGATAAATTGTACCTCTCCAGGCAAGATCCTTATTAATTCCATAATCATATCTAAAAGAGCCGTAGAAAAATACGTTTTTAATCTTTGTATATGATTTTGTTTCGATACCAAAAGTTGAATACTTCTCCGGCTGGTTAAAATTTTTGTATGAGCCGCTTTCATTCGTAAAATATGCACCAACATTTGCAAAGTTCTCTGCAGTATTGAACACAATACCCGCTCCGTTACCACTAAGAAGCCACGGGCTTTTCATCTCAATTTTCTCAAAGGTGTAATGTCTCTTTTCCGATATCTGCTGTGAATATGTGAGAACCGGCAGCAAGCATATCGCAATAACACCCGATATATATGTTAATCTATTTTTCATCTTTATATCAAATTACTTATTTAACAATGATGCTGTTGCCCTCTTCTCAAAGTCGTTGGAAGAGTTATTTGAGTCCATATAGACGATTCTGCCACCTGCTGCTGCTGTTGCCGCCTGGTCTATTTTTCTGTGAACACTCTGACCTTGTCCGCTACCGTCTGTCATAGCAAAACCATTGTCGATCTCCGGCCTGAACCTTTTAGTATCTGTAATATTTCGGAAACACTCAACACCATCTATAATGAGGTTTTTATCAACCATCAGAACATCGAAATTTCGGTTTGTTGCATATCCGGGATTTCGTGTATAGGTGTCAGTAATGAACTTTTGAATAGTTTTTCCACCCATATTGTAAATAAACAGAGCAGGGCTCAGTGCAGATACAACAAACTGATTCGCTGTTCCCATTTTCCAAAAGCCAACCATACGATTTACTCCGGCATTCGGAACAGACTGACCTGTAGTTAGAATAGGATCATACAAAGCCCAGTAGCCCGGTTTACCCAAATTTATAGATGTAGATACAGAAGCAGCGTGGTTGATTGCATTTGTTGCTAATACAACCTCTTCACCAGGTAATAGTGGATAATCTCTTCCTGTACCCGGAAACATCCAGGCAAATGAGATATTCGGAACAGAGTCTCTTAGCTCTGTAGAATTCGGTTTAACCCAGTTGGATAGCCTGCCGCTTGTTGGAGCATTGTACGGATCAATTACTCCGACACACAATGAATCAAGGTAAGCTATATCTCCTGAATTATTATACAAAATGATATATTTATCATTTGCGTAAGAGCCACCTGTTGCAGGATTCAGACAACCTCCGTAGTAGAACTCCTTGATTACTATCTGACCTGTTTTTGACACATTTAAATTAAGGTTAGCAGATATTGTTTTAGGATCTAATGGTGTAACTCTAAGTCTCTCAGTTGTACCATTGAATATAAAAATTACCCCTCCGGACTCTGTTTGTTTGAACTCTGTTGTGGCAATATAGCTCCCGTGAGCAACCTTTATTATTGCAGTTCCTGTTGCATCAGTTGTTCCGGTGAATTGAAGTCCCGAAGATGGGTCGGTCAGTTTTATGGTTAAACCCTTTGTAGAGTAGCTGAAACCCTGTGGCATTTGAACCTTGATTGTAAGCGTAGAGCTTAAAGCATCGTCAGAAAACTCTTCTATCCTGAGATCTTTAAGACAACCCGACAATGTATAGGTTAAGGCCAATAACAAAAATATTTTTATTGTTTTCATTTCATATCAGATTATAGAGTTATTTTAAGCTCCGCACCAAAATAGATAGGTGTATTTTTAACAGCTGCACTGGCGTTAGGTCTCGCCTTGTTGACCATTCTCGGAGTAGAGTTTGTGAAGTTGTTGGCATAGAATGATAGAGTAGCAAGGTCTCCAAGCTCTTTTGTCACCCTGATGTTCGCCATAAAATATGGCTTATACCCGGTTGTTAGGAAGAAGTAGCTATTATCTGTGGATTTTCTCAACATCTCAAGTCTTCTTTTAAGATCTGCATCTGTAGTTGTGTGATAATCTGTAAATGGTCTTATGGTGCCGCTATGATCCATATACGCTACAGGATCCCTGTATAGGACAGCCAGATTGCTCTGTTTATTGTAGTTGCCGTAAATAGGTTTGCCGGAAGCATCCTGTGTGTAGATATTACCCTCGTCATAGATGTTCCAGCTGTTCTCAATCCATATACATTGCGCTGTGAGTGAAACAACCATTCTGACAGATGGAATTCTTGTAACAAAACTGAGGTTTGTCGAGAGTCTCTCTCTTCCTGTTCCCAGTGACAGAACAGACTCATCCTGATAAATTCCCACGTATGGGAGCTTAATCTGAGGATTAATAGGATCTGTTTGGTTTGAATATGAGTAAACCAGCCCCGGAGAGCCGTCCTCAGATTTGATGTAGGCACCATTAACAATAACATTGGTGTTAATCCTCTCTATCCTTCCGAAATCGAAGTCATACTCTATACCCCACTTATCTATCTTACCTCTGTTATCCGGTCTTGAATAGGACCTGAACTCCTTGTTGATTTTAGACCCGACAGCAACATAGTTACCGGAAGCATCTTTTATGTATACTTTGCCAAATTCAAATTTCGGCGCTGCATTTGGGTCACTGACAGTATTAAAGAACTCAACCTCTTTTGTTACATAATTTGAATTTGGGGTTATTCCGTCCTTTACCTTTTCATTGAAATATGTAATCTTGGCTCTTATTCCGGATATGTTAAAGTCTACTCCGAACTCTGTATTTGTTGTTCTTATTGGCTTAAGATTATATGGCAGCTTGTTATCAATAACCATTGTGTTGATAATAGCAAGACTCTGTCCGGTTGAGCTATTTCTGTATTGGAATACAGCATTATCTATATAGCTGTAGTCAGGATATAAAAAAACCATTGACGGCAGCTTTTGCATAATACCCCAGCCTCCTCTCAAGGTTAACTCCCTCAGGAAGCCACTCCGTTTCTCCTTAACAATATTGTATCTTGCATTTAGTCTCGGATCAATTGTCGGGTCATAATCAAACCCGTAAACAATCATCTTATTGAGACGGAGACCCGCCATAATATCTATTGATGATCTATTTCCCCCTACCGGAATTGTAACCTTCTCCTCAATAAAGGCACTAAGGTCAGACATAAATGGAATATCGGTATAACTTCTTTGACGGAAATATTGTGGAGATGCTCCAATGTAATACTCCCCTTTACCATTGTTCCCTTTTGTGTTAAATTCAATACCTGCCAGAGTTTTAAAAAGAGTTCCTCCGGACTTCTTGTTAAGACTCCCCGTAAGCTTTGCATTGAGGTACATAGGGATCTCCTCTCTTCTTTGATCTCTTTCGTCTATGAGATCTGTGAAATAACCTGCATATACACCGTCAATCTTGCTATTTGTTGTAGGAAGCGGGAGCTGGTTGGAGACAACAAATTTCCGGTAGTTTTGTCTGCCGTAAGAGCCGGATATATTATAGTTAAGAGCTGTTATCCAAGATTTGTTCAGCTGCCAGTTTCCGTAGATAGCCAAGGTAAAGTTATTGCTTCTCCTTTTTTCAAAATCGAGCTTAGAGACATCAGGGTCACTTGTAATGCTGTTCCCAACAAGATATCCACTCAATCTTGCGTTGAATCTTAATGGTTTACCATCTATTTCAAAGGTATTTGAATAGGTAACTCCCATTGTTGTTCTGTCAAAGATTGCCACAGGAGATCTCCAATCGACATAAGAGCGGGCATAATCTACATCTACGTTAAGATTCCCGGCTTTAGCTCCTAAAGAGAGACCTTTTGCAAGTGAGAATGCTTTTGTTTTTGGGTCTGACTTTACCCTTATTTCGTAAGGAGAGCGTCCCACCTTTGTGGTTACTAAAATAGCCCCGGATGTAACGTCACCATATTCTGCCGAAAGTACACCTTTTAGAACCTCAACCGACTCAATATTGTCTGTTGAGAAGGCACGGAAGTCGATAAGGTCAGATTTTAAACCGGCATCGCTTGATACCTTAGATCCGTTTACCAAGACTCCTACCCCCCTAGAGTTTGTCTCTGCTGAGCCACCAAAGAGATCTTCCTGCCCCATAAGGTCTGTCGTTGGCACATTTATGGAACGAATAGTGATTCGGTTTTCTTTTGTCAGGGTTGGATTAGCTATTAGAGAACCGGGTATTAGTTGCATAATATCAGACAAACTGGTTGCCTGAAGGTGCTCAATTGCCCTTTTGTCAACTCTTGAGGATGAGTTCATACTATTTCCGGCTGTTGCTGTTACAACCACATCGGACAGGGTAAGATTCTCCTCTTTGAGTTGAATTTTAAAACCGGTTATGCTTTTTTGTAAAACTACAGGGAGCGTATACTTTTGATATCCAAGGCACGTAGCCTCAAGAGTATAGCTGCCGGGAATAATTCCGGAAATTTTAAAGAGTCCTTTATCATCTGAGAAACCCCATAGATTGAGCTCTTTAATGGTAACATGTGCGAAGGGAATAGACTCTTTAGATTCAAAGAGCGTTATTGTTCCCTCTAATGTTACCCTCTCCTGTGCACTTGCAACGGAGATTTTTGGTATTATCCAAACGGATAATAGCATCAAAACCAATAATTTTTTCACAGTTAGGTTAGTTTGGGTTAGTTAATATTTGTTATAAATTGCCGTTTTATTTATAAAATTTCAAATATTGAAGTAATAATATAGTCGCCCAAAGATATAAAAAAACCCTTATTCTGCATACATTTCCGTTTAAAATAACTATTTTTGCCTCCTAGTGATTTTATTAAGGAAAAAATAGTTTGTGAGACTCAGATTTGTCTCGGTAAATAAGAGATCCCTGAGTTCCATTTTATTTTTTAACGGCAATTAACTAACAAATTATAACAAACCTTTTTACAAAATCAAAAATTCATTCTAAAATGAAGTACATTAAAAAAAATTGGTTCCGCCATTTAATACAATGGGGAACTTTAATTGCGATTATCATCTTCCTGACAAAGGTATTCGGGAATGAGACCGCAGATCCTGAAGCTTACTGCCCATTCGGTGGAATCCAGACACTGGGGACCTACCTTGTAGCCGGCTCTATGGCCTGCAGTATGACCGGGACACAAATTATGATGGGAGTTGTGCTGGCTCTGGGTGTAATCCTATTCAGCAAACTTTTTTGCGGTTATCTATGCCCTCTGGGCTGGGCAACCGAGTATCTTGCAAAACTGCGCAAAAAACTAAAGATTAAAGAGATCGTAATCAACTACGGTACAATTGCAGACAAAATTCTGCGTATTTTCAAATATGCGCTGCTGTTCTGGATTTTCTACACAACTGTAAGCAGTTCGGAACTTTTCTGCAAGAATTTTGACCCTTACTATGCAGTCGCTACCGGGTTTAAAGGTGAGCTTACAATGTGGATGGCTCTTTTAGCCATAGCTCTTTTTGTTATCGGTAATCTGTTTGTTAAGATGTTCTGGTGCAAATATCTCTGCCCGCTTGGCGCACTCAGTAATATCTTCAAATATGCAATAACTTTTGCTGTTCTGGTAGGAATTTTTG
>JAUYTH010000256.1 GCA_030695165.1 Bacteroidales bacterium | reverse complement strand
GAGCCCTACAAGGCTCTCTTCTTCACCGGGCACGTTTGGTTTGAGCAGATTCTGGCCCTTATCTCCGGCAACCCGATGGAGCCTAAATTCCTCTCGGCTTTCGGAATATTCTCCTGGAGTTACCTTGCGCTCATTCTGGTTGTAGGCTACTGGATTCCGAGACCATTCTGCCGCCTGCTTTGCCCATATGGTGTTCTTGTCGGCTTCGTCTCAATGTTCTCATTCAACCCAAGAAAAATAGACAACGAAAAGTGCACCCTCTGCACCGCCTGCCAAAAGATCTGCCCAACCCAGTCAATCCTAATCGACCGCAAAAACAAAATCACCAAACTCTCCAACTACGACTGCATCCAATGCAACCTCTGCAGCGACACCTGCAAAACAAACGCAATCTGAACTGGCAGTCTTTTGTGAAACAAGTTGATTTTTAAGTACTTGCAAAAATGGATTCTGGCAATATAGAAAAACGCAAATTTTAATCTATTAGTATCCAGGCAGATACACAAAAGACTGCCAGTTCAAAAACCTACGAAGCAGACCACATAACAGCGAAGCTAACACACCTGCGAAGCAGACCACATAACAGCGAAGCAGACCAATTGATTCCTGGGAGTTTTTTACAACTTGCAGGTATCTAGTGAGATAGCTTTTTCAATAACACATTACTTGCAAAGTCTCCGAGGCTAAAGCGCATATAAACAAGTAAATGTAAAAAACTCCCAGGGAGTTATTTGCCCGTGCTTTAACGGTTATTTCCCGCTCATAGCTGCCTGCCTTTTATGGGGCGGCAGCCGCGAGAATAACCGAAGCCCGGGAATAACTCTGGCAAAGTTGTCATAAAAATGTATCTTTATATTTGTAATTACGAGAAAATATGAAGAAAATAGTGATCTTAATCCTCTTGTTGGTGCAAGTATTTGGTGTTTCAAGAGCCGCTCAAAAGGCAAATACCGAAAAGGCAGATACCGTAAAGACAGCCCTTCTTATTGTTGATATCCAGAATTTCTATTTTCCGGGAGATGGGCCGGGTCTTGTGAATGTTCATCAGGCAGCGATTGCTGCTGGTAAAGTTCTCAAAGTATTCCGGGAAAGGAATCTTACCGTTATTCATGTGAGGCATCAGGCCTCGAAAGGGTTTGAGATTCACAGCAGCGTTGAACCACTCTCCGGCGAGAAGGTGATAACTAAAAAGGAGGTAAACAGTTTCCAGGGAACAGATCTGCTTGAGTATCTCAAAGAGAACAAAATAACACGGCTTGTGGTTATCGGGATGCAAACCCATATGTGCCTGGAGGCGGCGGTGAGGGCTGGTCACGATTTTGGTTTTCAATGCATTGTAATCAAGGATGCCTGTGCTACCAAAGATCTCAAATTTGACGGTAAGGTAATTGCTGCAGATGATGTGCATAACAGTACCCTAGCCACACTTTCGGCCGGGGGCTACTCCAAAGTCATTAGCCTTGAGGAGTTTTTAAATGAGCCGGATAACTCCATTGTGAAATGATAATTGTTTAACTTTTTAAAAAATAGTATTATGAAAACTTTTCAAAAATATTGTTCTCTCTCTCTTCCATTAATTGCTGTTTTGTTGTTGCTTATCTCCTCTTGCGGCAATTCAAATTCCGGGAGAGATAGTTCGGCGAAAGAAATTTCTAGCGAGGTGGCAATCACGGAGCAGGAGGTTCTAAATGCTCAAAAAAGTTGGAGTGATGGGATTGTGGGCATAGGAAAGGTGTTCACGGAAAAAGGCGATTATGTTTTGGAAGCGACCAATCATATTGACAAGATGTACAGCTATGATAATGGATTAGTGCTTTTTAAACCGACTATGGCTAGTGTTAAGCAGTTTAGAACAGATAAGGTGAGTGCGCTATCTTATTTTGTTGGTGGTAACCCAGATTACCCGGAAGATCACGGCTTTGCAATTAAACCCTGGATCAGTATCAGATGGGAGAATGCAGCTATTAATATCTATGGGAATACTGCATTGGCTATGGGAAATTACTACTTTACCCCGGCATCGGGCGGCGATGAGGTAAAGGTTGAATTCTCATTTGCCTATGTTAAGGACTCAACCGGAGCACTCAAGATAGTGCTGCACGACTCACACATCCCATATTCTCCAAAACCGGAAGGTCACTAAACAATTCAGGTAAAACATATTGTACATATGAAAAGCGGGCAATTGACAGGAATCGGGCAAATTATAGATATAAAGCAGCTTATTAGCTTTGTGATTACTCCGGTGGTTATTTTGTGGATAATTTTATTTGTAGATTTTGTGCCGGATAATCCGAAGGTTACCTATGCGTTTTGTGTTGCGCTACTTATGGCGGTATGGTGGATTACGGAGGTGGTTCCGCT
>JAUYTH010000335.1 GCA_030695165.1 Bacteroidales bacterium | reverse complement strand
CTATTGGCACCTTTGCACCTCTCCTGCATAAAGGAGAGGTGTTGCGGGTGTGATTCCAATCCTGTAAATGACACTTCATCACTGCTTATCTCTTTCAGCAGTGATTATAAAAGAGCTCCGGTTACAAAAAATAGCAGCTCTGTCTTTCCGGCCGGGATAATGACTTCAATCTTTACATTTTCCAGCGGTGAAAATCCTGCAGTCTATCCATCTTTCCCGGGAACCCCTCTCATTGCGGTCTCTGATGTGTTCGGTAATCTAAGTATAAATAGCAGTAAATATCTTTTTGTCCCAGCAGGAGTCTATGATTTTTACTCTGTATCTGCAAACAGCAGTTCCCTTATGGGTATTGAGATAGAGAAGGGGCTATCGGGGCCTCTTGCAAATGGTATAGATTACCTTTGGAGCAGTGGCAGAGAGATAAAGGTCAACACGAACACCAATGTATGCCTTATTTTTTCTCATAGTGCTGTAAAGGTGGTCGTCACATTTGTAGAGGGAGATGGTGTGAGAGATCTTTTATTAAAAAGGGTATCTATCAATCCACCTGAAGAGGGTGCACGTATGGTTCTATCAACAGGGGAGATCTCTCCGGCCGGTGGAGTGGATACTTTTAGTAGTCCTATGAAAATTAACAGCAGAAGTGCACAAGAGATAATATTACCGCTTAAAAGGGGTATATCAATCCCTTTTGAAGTAGAGATTAAAGCAACGCTCTCAGGTAAAAGGGTTGATTCTCAAATATACAGAGGGTATATTCCCTCTCCCCAAAATGGGTTTGCATCCGGCAATGCATATCACTTCACTGCCAGAGTAAGCAATACATCCATAACATTTTTTGGAACGGTTACAGTTGAGTGGGAGGATAAATCTATAACCAATATAGACATTAATGAATAAATTAAAGATTCTCTACACTATTGTGGCCTGTTGGCTATTATCTGCAAAGTGCTACGCACAAAACTTTAGCATTGGCTCGAGCCTGACTGCAGCCGCTTTTGGATCTGTAAACCTTGAGGTATCCGGGGCCATCTCAGGTAAGGTATCGCTCCACCTCCCACTGTTATGGGCTCCTTTTACATTTAAGGAGAACCAAAAGTTAAAGCTTTTTGCAATTCAACCCGGAGCCAGGTGGTGGTTCTGGCACGTCTACTCAGGTTTTTTTGCCGGTACATATGCAACATACGCAAGATATAATGCCGGAATCTACAGCTACAGACACGATGGTTATGCTACCGGGATATCGCTTAGTACAGGCTACACCAGAATGCTAACCAGAAGATGGAACATTGAAATTGAGCTGGGTGGAGGCCTTTTTTATACAGATTACGATCTTTTTTTAAATGAACAGTGCGGTGAATATCTTAATAGTATATCTGCTGTGAGGTTAGCTCCATCTAAGGTTAATATATCGATTGTCTATATACTATAAATAATCAAAATGAACAGGGGCACTCTTTTTTTGACGATTCTGTCAATTATTACATCTTGTACGCCATCTCTCTATAGAATAAAAAGAGAGAAGGTTGTTCCTCATATTTCTCACGCAGATTACTCAGACAAAAGCTATATTCTTGACCACGGGAGCTCCAGTAGCTCTAAGTCGTTTACATATACAGGATTTGACGGCAGAGAAATAACTATAAATGAGGCTTTTAAAGACCCACATAGTGGAGAGATGCTGAGGTTAAGGCATCTTGACGAGATCTATATATCTGCAAAATCCCTAAATATCTCGGAGAGGGATGGAGTAGTAAGGCTGGATTTTATAGTAAGGGTTCCTGAGGTTCTCCAGAAGAGCGACTGGCAGACAACACTTATGCCAATACTCACCAGAGGAGGGGATACAATACATCTTGATAAGATTATCCTCACCGGTTACGGATTTAAAAAATCTCAGATAAAGGGTTATAAAAGGTATGAAAGATTCCTCAGAACGATCATTCCTGATGATGTCGACTTTATAGAGGTATATACAGATCTTCCAAACCTTGAAATCTTTCTGGATAGACATCTTCCGGAATCAAAACTCATATCCGGCATTGGGAATGACTCAATAACAACACATTTTGGCATTAGCGAGAAAAAAATCCTGGAGCACTATCTTAAGGAGTGGCTAATTGAGAGAAACAAACGGAAAAAAGAGGAGAGAGGCAGGCTCTTTTCTAAGTATGTAAAGCACCCCTATATAAAAAACTCACGCCTGGACTCTGTAATAAAGATGGTTAATGGAGATTTTGCATACCACTACTCTCAGGAGCTTAATACATCTGAGAGTTCAAAAAAAATAACTCTAAATCTTTACGGGGAGGTTAAGAGTATTTGGGGCAGCTCTCTGATACTTCCATCTTCGGATACTCTAAACTACTACATCTCTTCAATGATTAATTTTACCGACTCCAGTAAAAAGTATATGAATAAAGTAGTGGAGAGGATGGTTAAAGAGAGCTTTGATGTTCGGGTAAACTTTGGAGCTAACTGTACAGAGATTAAACCGGAATTGGACAGCAACCACTTTTACCTCAGCAGGTTAAGGGATTACATCTGGGAGGTATACCGTAAAGAGCACTTTAATACAGACTCTGTAACTATTACGGCCTACTCCTCTCCCGAGGGTCCATACAAGCTTAATGAACGTCTCTCAATGCAAAGAGGTGAATCGGTCTATCAATATTTCAAAGGGAGTATCGATTCC
>JAUYTH010000330.1 GCA_030695165.1 Bacteroidales bacterium | reverse complement strand
CTATTGTCGCATACTTATGTGATCTTTTCATAGATTATCCTCCTTTGAAGTTTTCTCTCCCGGTTCAAAAAACATTTTTGAAAACATAGTTACCAAAGAGTTTATAAATAGTTTATCCCTTCTTAGGTAAAGTATAAAGGCGATCAGCAGAAATACTCCTCCTGTGATGAGAGTTCCTGCAGCTTTAGATTCCAGTAAATCTCCAAGCCACCAGCTAAATGCAGAGGCCATAAAGGCTAGCGCAATTCCAAGGGAGATTATAAGCAGAGCAGCATATACAATCTTTGAAAAAAGAACGGATAGACTCTCTACCATCTTTAGCTTAATTGCATCCAGGCGCATATCCAGGTACTCCTTTGCAGAATCTGCCAGATTCTCAAGCTTTCCAACCGGACCTGTCTCTTCTTTACTTGTTGCCATAGGTATAATTTTAGATCAAAGATATGCTTTTTTGACTAGACCAGTTCGGAGATTATTACCACATAGTTTTTTCCATATTTCTTCGCACACTTGGGGCAAGTTGTATACCACATATACATCTTTTTTATCTCCAGCCCTTTGGATTTAGCCAGGCTTGAATAATCCTGACACCATTTACCGGTATTATTGAAACTCCCCTCATACACCTTACTGTAGAATTTACCGCTCAGTAGTCTATTGTCAGCATTGGGAATCTCTTTATCTACTGCAATATAGATATCCATATTCCATTTAGAGGTGTGTTCGCTAAGGCATAACCAGTCAACCATTTTGGCTTGGGCCTTAGTCACCTTTTTATCTACACGCCGGATTGCAGCCCCAAACCCGACCGGCATATAAAAGATTGTGAAAACCTTATCTTTGACAAAAGGTTTGTTGACCCACTCAACAATTTTATCATCCCAGGGAGCAGGATCGAATGGTGGGCAACATTCGATGCTCTTTTCATCTTTTGACATAACTCTGTTTTTTTATTTGTGAGTTTAACAATTGTCTGCTTATTTTCTTACCGTGACCAGGAAGGAAGATAGAGCACCCGGACTCCAGTAAATTTTGCCAGCTCTTATACAGTTGCTGCACATTGTCTGCGAATGGCGGGAATACAGAACCCGGAAAAACTCCGAACAGAGTATCTCCAACAATTGCAATCTCTTTATCTACCAATACACTAATTGAGCCGGCAGAGTGTCCCGGTGTGTGGATGATTTTTATGTTTACACCGTGAATGGACAAATCGAAGCACTCTCCAACCTCAATATCGGGAGTAAAGGGGGTGTATGAGGCGAAACTGCTCTCAAACTTTCTCCCAAGTGCAGATAAAATCTTTGTTGCAAGAAGGGTCCCCTTTGGAATAGGGGTGATACCTTCAGATGCCATTAGAGTCTCATTTTTACTTAAAATAATCTTGCATCCATACTTGTGTGCCAATAATGCGGTGTTTGCACAATGATCAAAATGCGAGTGAGTTAGCACGATATAATCCAGTGTAAAACAGTTAAGTGAGGTTAGCCCTTTAATGAGTTTGTTATAGGAAGATTTATCTCCGGTGTCTACAAGCAGGTTAACCAAACCGGATTTTACAATATATGAGTTGCTTCTTCCGGATAGAATTCGGATCACTCTGCTCCCTTTGGTAGTTATATGTGTCTCCATTTTATTTCGACTGTTTGCCAGGCATAACCCAGGTCAAAATAAACATAAGAACGCCTGCAATTGCTGTAACAGGCTGCATCCAGGAAATATAGCCGATTAAAATTACCTGAACTGTCAGCCATCCGAAAACTATAGCCACAGAGGCAAATGATAAAGTGCGGGAGAGTTTATGATTTGCAAAGCAGGCAATTGAAGCTATTAAGAATGAGCCGCCTACAACTGAAAACAAAATGAGACTAGGGATAAAATAGTTTTTAAATGGTGTGCCTTCAAGCCACTCTATGGGGACCCCATCTGCTCCGCTCATACCGTAATAGCCTCCACCAAATGCGTTAAGTGCTCCAAAAGCGAGCAGTACTCCCAGAGTGTATCTTACAACTCCGGATGGGTCAGTGTTTTTATTCATATTTATAAATTTTATTGGAGCGATAGGTTATGGAGCCGATATAGGATTTCGGGAGTAAATCTAATAAATTTTCTCCTCTTTTTTGTTAATTTTGGCCAATAGAATAATTATCTGTTTAAAAGCCCATAATGATTGAAAGTTTTGCAGCAATAGATTTTGAGACTGCCAACGAAAACCTTAGCAGCGTGTGCAGTGTTGGTATTGTAGTTGTTAGAAACGGTGTAATAACCGACGAGTATTATAGTCTTATTCAACCCGAACCTAACTATTACAACTATCATAACAGTTGTATTCACGGACTTACCAGTGACGATACAGATAACGCAAGAGTCTTTTCTTATGTTTGGCAAGAATTAGAAGCTTTAATAGAGGGGTTACCGTTGATAGCCCATAACAAACAGTTTGACGAAAGCTGTCTTAAAGCTGCATTTCGAACCTATCAGATGGACTATCCCGGCTATGAATTTTATTGTACCCTATCTGCTTCCCGTAAAACCTTTGGTAAAACTATTCCAAACCACCAGCTTCATACCGTTTCTGCTCATTGTGGGTTTATTCTTGAAAACCACCATAATGCACTCTGTGACGCCCGTGCTTGCGCCGCTATTGCTATTAGAGTGTTCTGAACAGTTTTTGTAACACTTTTTTTGGGATAATAGTTATCTTGTTTTTAAATATCTAAATATCAGAATCAAAAACCAAAGAAGGTGTATAATAAAAGCAATGAGAATTATAGACACAGATTGAGGGTTTTTAACTACCATAGTTATCCAGTATGGAGGAAATGCCCAGGAGATGACTGTAAGCCAACGGAGAAGAAAAAGATCTGAAAATGCAAAAAGAGCAAAGGAATTTAACCCTTTCGCATAGGTAAGCGCCTTAACTTTATTATCTGCACCGGAGTAAATTAAAAGTCCAATAATAGCCGAATATATTGAAGAGAGCATAGAGATAAAAAAAATATTCAATATTGGAACTGTGCCTAAATCCAGTATAAGAGGAGCTGCAATTGAGTAGATAAATGCGGGAAAGGCAGCGAATGATAATCTGTTTATAAGATAGCCGCTCTGCCCAAGCGGGGTTACTGATATCAGTTCCGAAATATTTCCGTCTCTTTCGTCTATCATAAGAAATCCTGTTACAATTCCCATCATTCCAGAAATCATAACAACAATACCGGAGAGTATGTACGGGTAATATTGGGTTATGTCAAACGACAGCTTTGAAATTAGAATCGGAGGCAAAAAAATAAATATGATTTTGAATAGGCCAATCATCAACAGCGGTGCAAATATTAAGATTCTCATTACAGGATCCCGAAAGAGCTGTCTTGAATCATTTCTGTAGTGTGTAAAAAAAATCATTATTTTAATCTTGAAAGACTATTTTGTTTTCAAATATTTTAACTGCATATCTGTATAACAGATAGTTTGCCAAAAGCAGATATAGAGTAAGGCCTGCAGATTCATACCAGGTTATCTGTGTAAAAGCACCTAGCATAAGCCGTAGTGCTGCTACACTCGGGACCAGGGTTAAAGGGTAGAGTAGAGGAGAGCCTAAAATGGAAAAGCAGGGTAATACCAGCAGGAGCATATATGGAATAGTTTTTAAAATATATTGATTAACATTATTGCATCCTGCATTTATGACAACTCCGAATAGTGTAAATATCCCCGAGGTTAACACCACAGAGGTTAGAAATAAAAACCAGTTTATTGTTTCTGAAGAACTTAATATGGTTATAGCAGAGGCTGCTGCGACTGCAACTACAGAGAGTGATATCACCTTAGCTATAATATACTCTCCTGTAGTTAAGGGAGAGACAACCAGTACTTGAATAACACCCTGCCCCTTTTCCAACATTATAATTCCTCCAATAAAAAAGAGCCCCAGTACAGAGGGGTCAGAAAAAACAACCAGAGGGAGAGCTATCCTTAAAAAACTCTCTGGCAAGAGAGAGAGAATAATCAGATACATTACGGTTATTATGACATAGACCAGGTAAAAGCCCTGTTTAGACTGAAACCTTATATCTGAGATTATTGCATTTAAAAGTCTCATAGCAGATTCTTTCCGGTAAGTTTAATAAAGATCTCCTCAAGTGTTGCTTCACAACTGTGGATTGTCTTAATTTCATAGTTGCGTAGAAGCTCAAGAAAATTTTCGTTTTGTCCCATAGAGTTCATCTCAAACTCTTCGGAAGTGATTTTCTCCTCTTTGAGGTACTCGATTTTTAAGATTTTTTTGCCGTGTTCCAGCATCAAATCTTTTGGAGAGCCGGTTACAACTATTTTTCCATCAACAATAAAAGCGACTCTGTCACATAACTGTTCGGCAACAGTCATATTGTGAGTTGTAAGAAAAATTGTTTTTCCTGCAGATTTTTGTTCAAGGATAATCTCTTTAATTATGTGTGCATTTACAGGATCCAGCCCGGATGTGGGCTCGTCAAAAAACATAAGTTCCGGGTTGTGCATTATAGAGCGGATAAAGTTGAGCCGCATCTTCATACCCTTTGAGAAATTTTCGGTTCTGACATCTTTTTCGGCTAACAGTCCCACCCTCTCCAAAAGAGGAGCGGGGTCTCTTCTTCCACTCTTGTAGTAGGCTCCTATAAGCTTTAAATTCTCCTCTGCAGATAGTTTAAGGTATAGGTTGGGAAAATCAAATGCTACTCCGATATTTTCATAGAACTCTTTTCCCCAGCTTTTACGCTCCTTCCCAAAAACTTTTATACTCCCTTTATAGTTGCGCAGCAGCCCTATGATCAACCTTTGAGTAGTGGTTTTCCCTGCCCCGCTCGGGCCGAGAAATCCAAAAATCTCCCCTTTTTTAATACTGAAATCCATATTGTTAATAGCTTTTTTATTGCTGTTGGAATATGTAAATTCCAGGTTTTCAATCTGAATCATCTTGTTATACTCTCATTAATAAATGCCGAATTTACAACTTTGGAATAATAAATTAGAATATAATTCTAATTACTATATTTGTCTACTTAAACTACAAATCATAACTTATGAGAACTGCTTCATTACCTGGGCTATACAACGTGGGAATCAAAAAAATATTGATTTTTTGTACAATGGCACTTATTGTTTATTCCTGCTCCAAAGAGAATCTGGATCCGGATAATCCACCAATAACGCCTCCTCCTTCTACAGAGAAACCTAAGCAGTTCAACGCCTCTACAGATAATTTAATAATTAAACACGAGCTTAGAGCTGCCTGGCTAACTACAGCCTGGAAACTGGACTGGCCAGGCACTGCTACAGGTACCGAAAACCAGAGAAATCTGCTTATATCAATAATAAATAATCTTAAAGCTCTCAACATAAATGTAATATACTTTCAGGCGATGACCTCCTGCGAAGCCTTCTATCCATCCCAAATTTTTCCTTGGTCCTCTTATATCACAGGCACACAGGGGCAGAATCCGGGATTTGATCCTTTAGCGGTGGCAATTGAGGCTGCTCACTCAAGGGGAATGGAGCTTCACGCCTGGATCAATCCGTTGAGGGTTGGTGCTGTAACGACAGTCAATGTGCCTTCTCACCCTGCTGTATTATATCCCAATCGATACAGTGTTTACAAAGGGGTACGATACTGGAACGCAGGGTTACCCGAGGTTAGAACCTTTTTACAGGATGCTGTTAAAGAGATTATCAATAACTATAATGTAGATGGAATCCATTTCGATGACTATTTCTATCCCGACGGCCTTAAGTCATCTGCAGATGTTTGGGACGATAGTGCTGCTTTTGCACAGTATGGTGCCGGAAAAACCCTTAACGAGTGGAGAGAGAACAATATTGATATGATGGTTAAAGCTGTTAATGAAGCTATTAAAGGCGCAAAAGCAAAGGCTATTTTCGGTATTTCACCATCCGGCCAGTATGCAAATACCCTTGCACTTTATGCGAACCCAATAACCTGGATGAACAATAAGTGGATTGACTATCTGGCTCCTCAGATCTATTGGCAGTTTGGCCACTCAACTGCAGATTTTGATAAACTGGCCAGATTCTGGAGCTCAAGCTCTGCCGGTGTTCCTGTATTTCCCGGGCTCGCTGCCTACAGGCTTGGAGAGTCCGGATTCCCTACAGTAACCGAATTTCTGAATCAGGTAGTGCTATGCCGTGCGTTACCGAACATAAACGGAAATGTTTGGTTCCGTACAGAGCACATTCTTAAAGATCCTATGAATAGCTTTATAAAACAGAACCTATATCAAACTCCTAGTTTAGTCCCAAAAATAGGCACATACAATACCACCATTCCACAGGCACCTTCGGTGACTCTCTCACAAAAGATAATTACCTGGAATTTTGTAGATAATGCAACTGAGTATGTCGTTTATGAATTGCAACGCATTGGTACCGGGAATGACTGGAATGCAGTTATCCGTTACAAAGGAGGAAATACCACTTTTAGCGGTGAGAATACCAAGAACTATATTGTTATAGCAGTTAACGGAAGAGAGAAATCTACCTATCAAAATGTGATCTATGTACCTTAGTGCATCTGTTTCGTAAGGTTATATCAAACTTTTAATAAATGTGACCATCTCATTATAATGCTCTTCCATACTCTGGAGGAGCTTTATTTGTGCCCTTGCGCGAACAAGGTTGTGCTGAGGATATCCGGTTTTGTATTTATAATATTTATCTCCGTCAATATAGTCATCCAGAAACCTTACTGCCTGTTCATAGGCCAACAATCTTGGCCCGAAAGCAAGGGAGTCAATCTCTTGTGGAGTGAGAAAACCTTTTGTTTGTGACAGGTAGCCTGTAAGAAATCCCTTGAAGATATTCATATCTACACTTATATTGTCCAGATTTTCATCGTCTTCGGCCCCTGTGTTGGCTCCGGAGCGAATAGCATCACCAATATCGCAACAGACATATCCGTGCATAACGGTATCCAGATCTATAACACACAACACCTCATCGTTTTTGTCCAGAAGCACATTATTGAATTTTGGGTCTTGATGTACTATCCTTTTTGGTAAGATTCCCTTCTTACCCATCTCCTCAATCTTTGAATACTCTTCGCTGCGACTAAGCAGAAAGTCAATTTCCCACAATACCTCTTTAACTCGCCCCACAGGATCCTCTGAAACTCTTCTTCTGAGATTCTCTATTCGCATTGGAGTGTTATGAAAATCCGGAAGAACTTCACGAAACTCATTGGAGTTAAAATCTAAGAGCTGTTTATGGAATTTTCCGAATGCAATACCTGCAAGCTCTGCCATTTTTGGGTTTTGGATTCTGTCGTAAGAGTGAGCATCCTCTATAAATACATACATTCTCCAGTAATCACCGTTGCTATCCCAGTAATACTCACTGCAGGCACCATTGCACTGGATACTTGCAGGAGTAAGAACTCTTCTCTCAAGATCTTTATAGCCCTCCTCTTCCAGCTTCTTTCGGATATGGTCGGTTATAAGCCGTATATTACGCTGAAGGCCATCTACATCTTTAAAAACTCTTCTATTTATCATCTGAAGAAGAAAATTGGGATGTTCGGGATTTTTGGTGATAACCTTGAAAGTGTAGTTAATAAGACCATCCCCGTGCTCTTCAATGGATTTTACAGGAAAAGGAAGTAATCCCACCGCAATAGTTTCAGCTACAGATTTAGGAATAATGTTCATAATGAGGCATTTGGTAAATATTTTTTCAACTATACTTGATCAACCCCATTACCCTTACCAGAGTAACTAATAGGTTTTCCAAAGTATAAAATTAACGATAAAAAATTTAACTGCAAAAAATCAGAACTTTATTCCAAGTGATATACCGGCTCTTACTCCTGCCCATGGTCCGTCCACCACCATCTTTGCTCCGTTTGCACTTACCGAAACGGTTTTCTTAACCATAGGTATATCAAAATCTTCGAGGTTCTGACGTATCTCTTCCTGTTCATTCGGGGTGAGAGTCCTGCTCGAATTGCCAATAAGTTCACCATTGCTTTTGCCGTAATGTGGCCCAATTATCCACCAGTCAAGCACAAAAAACTTGCTTAGTGACCATTGTGCACCAAGTAAAAGGCCTACTGTATTTGCTTTAATGTCTCCGGAGAGGGTGATGCTTTGCTCAATATCGTTGTCGTCATTATAATTAAAGAGTAGATTACCTCCTGCATAGTTTGCATTTCTAAAAAATGGAGCAATATAGAAACCCCTTCCGTAACCCTTTTTGCCCATATAAAATCTGATCTCCGGAGTAATGGCGTAGTTGCTCAATGTAAAGCTGTTAATGATATCAACCGCCTCCTGATCTTCGCTGTCTATCTGTTCAATTACAAAATCTTTCATTGGAAGAGTTCCTTCAGGCATATTTCGGTAGGCTACAGCTATTGATACTCTCTTGCCAAGCACTCTTTCAAATTGGACTGAATAGTTCCTCAGAGGAAGTGCAGTTAAGTTTAACTTAAGAAGATTCTTCTTTGGTTTATACAGATCTTCGTAATAGGCTCCATTAGAGGGCAGAGAGCTTATAGATGAACTTACAACAGTGAGGGGATTAGAAATATGATTAGGAGAGTCTCTCTCTGCTAACGATTGCGCTTTAATGGATAGAGATACAAAAAGTAGAAGCGCAGAAAAAATTAATATCTTTTTCATAATGTTATTTATTTTTGCCTACTCTTTTAAAAGTCAGTTTTCGGCTTTTCTGACCGGAATCAAATAATTCAAGGGATTAATTATTGGGCTATTGTAAAATCTACGTAAATGTAATAATAAAATCATCAGGATAGAACTCTTAGCTTTTTTATCTGTTCGTGTGGTAATATGTGATATACGTTGTTCCTTCTCTGTTTTTTTACTAAATTGTGGTCAATTTCAAAGCCTCAAAAAACCAATAGGCAGTTAAATTTATACAATTATGAATTATATTAAATTTATGGCATTGACAATATTAGCATATCTCTCTCTCTCTGGGTTCGCCTCTTCAAAGGATATTGAGATTAACATAATTCCAAAGCCCGTATCTGTTAAAACCTATAAAGGCCACTTTTCAATAACCCAAAAAACTAAGATTTTTTACAATTTTGAAAATGGCCATATAGAAAATATTGCATCTGCACTAAACAATCATCTAAAAAAATTCTACTCCTTTAATCCTCTTAAATTCTCTTTTTCTAATGAATCCAATAAAGGTTCGATTTTTCTGAAACTTAACACGGGATCAAAGATGCCAAAAGAGGGTTATAAGATAGAGGTCTCAAAAAATGGGGTTACTATTGAGGCTTCGTCACCAAACGGGCTCTTTTACGGAGTTCAAACTCTTATTCAGATGATGCCTTCTAAGGCAGATAAGATTAGTGAAATTAAGTTGCAGAGAGTACTAATAGATGACTATCCGAGATTTGAGTGGCGTGGACTACACCTGGATGTATGCCGCCATTTTATGCCAAAGGAGTTTGTTTTAAAGTACATTGACTATATGTCAATGCATAAGCTCAATACTTTTCACTTTCATCTAACCGAAGATCAGGGGTGGCGGATAGAGATCAAAAAGTACCCTCTCCTTACCGAGGTGGGGTCAAAAAGAGAGGAGACACTTATAGGTAGCGGAAGGACATCAAAACAGTATGATGGAGTACCTCACTCCGGCTTCTACACACAGGAAGATATCAAAGAGATTGTAGAGTATGCCGCTAAAAGATATGTTAATGTCGTCCCCGAAATAGAGATGCCTGGTCACGCTTTGGCTGCCCTGGCTGCCTACCCTCATCTGGGTTGTACATCAGGCCCGTACAAAGTTGCTACAAGATGGGGTGTATTTGACGATGTAATGTGTGCAGGAAAGGAGAGTACCTTTGAGTTTATTGAAGATGTGCTTGAAGAGGTGCTTAATCTCTTTCCATCTGAGTATATCCACATAGGAGGAGATGAGTGCCCTAAAACAAAATGGATTGAGTGTCCCCTTTGTCAAAAAAGGATAGAACAGGAGGGGCTTAAGGATGAGCACGAACTGCAGAGTTACTTTATTCAAAGAGCCGAGAGGTTTCTTAATTCCAAAGGACGTAAGCTAATAGGATGGGATGAGATACTTGAGGGTGGACTTGCCCCCAATGCAGCTGTTATGTCCTGGAGGGGAGTGGAAGGGGGCATTGCTGCTGCAAAACAGAGTCACTACGTGGTAATGACTCCTGGAAGTCACTGTTATTTTGATCATTACCAGGCAGATCCTCTAACTCAGCCACTAGCTATAGGAGGTTTTACACCACTTGAGAAGATATACTCATACGAACCTGTCCCTGATATTCTTTCACAGGATGAGGCTCGTTATATTATGGGGGCTCAGGGCAACGTCTGGACAGAGTATATGAAAACAACAGATCACGTAGAGTTTATGGTTTATCCCAGAGCAGCTGCTCTTGCAGAGGTTGTTTGGTCTGAAAAGAGTGAGAGAGATTACAAAGAGTTTCTAAAAAGGTTACAGGAGCAAGTTAAAAGATACGATGTATACGGAATAAACTATTCCAAAACTGCATTGGATAAATAAGAGATTTTAAATATCTAAAGAGCATTAAATTGAATAACTATATTTTTACAATATTCTCATTGCTGTTTCTGGCCTCCAGCCTGGTCTCATTTTTTGTCGCTTTCGCAGCTTGGCAGAGAAAGAGGGAGAGGGGAGCTGTTGAACTTGCATTACTAATGTTATTCGCAGGATTGTGGGCCTTTCTTGTGATTTTTGAAACAGCCTCTACTACTTTGGTGGGTAAAATATTCTGGTCAAAGGCAGCCTATATAGGTGCATTATCAACTCCTGCACTTTTTTTAATGTTTGTTTTAAGAATCACAGGAAGAGACAAATATCTTAATAAACGGGCAATTTTGGGCCTGTTTGTCTCTCCTGTAATTGTCTTTATTCTTGCACTTACTAACGAATACCACCACTTGATATGGACTGGATTTGCACCTATATCCGGGGTTACAAATCTCACAACTTATTATCATGGAGTAGTATTCTGGATTGGGTATTTTGGGTATTCATACCTTTTGCTTATAATCTCTTCTGTTTTTCTCTTTAAATTTCTTGTATCCAGAGCCTCTCCCTTTAAGTCACAGGCAAAGGCAATATTTGTAGCACTATTATGTCCTTGGCTTGCAAGTATTTTATATGTATCAGACTCCAATCCGATCCCGGGATTTGATCTGGTCCCTTTAAGTATGATTATTAGTGGCACAATGCTGGCCATTGCTGTATTCAGAAGCAAACTCTTGGATTTAACACCGGTAGCACGCGAGACACTTTTGGAGACACTGGAGGATGGAATCTTGGTACTTGACAGATATAACAGAGTTCAGGATATAAATAATTCCGCGGTAATACATTTAGGAATAGATAAAAAAAACATCATCGGGCAGGATTTTAAATCAATAAAATCTGCAGTAAAAGCTATTGCAAATGCGGTTTTAAATGAGTTTACCAATCAAATGATTCAGGTAAAATATGCCGGGGATATTAAGCACTTTAATATTACTAAACAGGAGATCAAAAATTATCCCGGCAGCAAGCTGGTAATCATCAGAGATAAAACCTCAGAGATAAATAGAGAACACGAACTGCTTATAGAGAAGGGTAGGGCGCAGGAGAGTGACCGGCTTAAATCCTCTTTTGTCGCAAACCTCAGCCACGAGATCCGGACCCCAATAAATGTTATTACCGGCTTTCTCGATATTCTTAATCAGAAAGATATCGATGAGAAAGATCAGGCAATCTATGTAGATCTGCTCAAGAAAAGTACAGACAGGATTTTAAACACTCTAAATGATATTATAGAGATCTCAAAAATTGAGGCCGGGCAGGCAAAACTTACAGAAACCCAGATCAATCTCAATGAAATTATTGATTATCTCTATAACATTTTCATAAAAGATGCCCAGACAAAAGGTTTAACCATTAACTTCGAGAAAGGGATAGATGATAAGAGTGCATTGATAATTGTTGACAGGCCAAAACTTGTAACCATATTTTCCAACCTCATTAAGAATTCACTTAAATTCACAGACAAAGGTAAGATTGATTTCGGCTACAAGCTTAACGACGATAAGCTTCTTTTTTATGTAAAAGATACCGGAATAGGAATTCCTTCGGGAAGAAAAGAGATGATATTTAACCGATTTGTTCAGGCAGAGCAAACTATGAATCGTCCTTATGAGGGAGCGGGGTTAGGTCTCTCAATTGTCAAGGCATATGTAGATATGCTTGGAGGTGAAGTTATTCTTGACTCGGTGGTTGGAGAGGGGAGCACCTTCTCCTTCTCCATAAACTATAAGCCTGTAATTTTCCCCTCAAATATTGATTGAGTAATTCTTTTGACTCCTGATATTTCGTTAAAACAGATTTGTTTATAACTACACTATATAATTAGTATAATTATTGTATTCCCCCAATCGATTGAAAATTAGGGATTGAACTTTGCAGAAATCCAAAAAATCAAATATTGTTATAACCTCAGTATTTATTAACTATCTTCCCGAAAAAATTGAATGGGAAAATTTTCTATCGGGAACCTTAACTTGTCGGTTCCAATTGTGCAAGGTGGCATGGGTGTCGGGATTTCACTTTCGGGCTTAGCATCAGCAGTGGCGAATGAAGGCGGAGTAGGAGTAATATCGTGTGCCGGTATAGGACTGCTATACAAAAACTCATCAAAAGATTATCTGGAAGCCTCAATTATAGGACTAAAAGAGGAGATTAGGCTTGCTAAAGAGAAGGCAAAGGGTGTGATAGGTGTAAACATTATGGTTGCCCTTACTAACTTTGCAGATATGGTAAAGACATCAATTGCTGCAAAAGCAGATGTTATATTCGCAGGTGCAGGATTGCCTTTGGATTTGCCCTCTTTTCTTCAGAAAGACAGTACTACCAAGCTGGTACCAATAGTCTCATCTACAAGAGCTGCTTTAATTATTTGCGAAAAGTGGATAAAGAACTACAACTATGTTCCGGATGCTATCGTGCTTGAGGGGCCAAAAGCCGGAGGTCATTTAGGTTATAAAGAGGATCAAATATCTGATGAGAGATACTCTCTTGAGGAGCTGCTTGTAGATTTGGTAAAAAACATAAAAGCAATAGAGTTAGAGAATAACTGTAAGATACCCATAATTGCCGGCGGTGGAATTCACAGCGGAGCAGATATGAAGAGAGTACTGGACCTAGGTGCATCAGCCGTTCAGATTGGGACAAGATTTGTTACTACAGATGAGTGTGACGCATCACTGGCTTTTAAAAATAGTTATCTTAATGCTGTAGAATCGGATATAGAGATTATTAGAAGTCCGGTTGGTTTGCCCGGCCGGGCAATCTTCTCCAAATTTCTAGGGAGGGTAAAAGATGGTCTTGAGAAACCCAAGAGCTGCCCGTTTCACTGCATAAGAACCTGCGACTATACAAAGAGTCCCTACTGCATTATTGTGGCTCTATATAACGCTTTCAAAGGTAACTTCAACAAAGGGTATGCATTTTGTGGCAGTAATGCTTTTAAAGCCGAAAAGATAATGAGTGTAAAGGAGACCATTAAGTCATTGATGGATGAGATGAAAGCAGCAAAAATTCTTCAAAAAAAATAGAAAAAATTTATCTAGAATAAGAATTAAATCGCTTATTAATAGGATATTAATAAAAATCAAAAAAAATATTTTATAATATTTGTTAAACTTATTAATTAAATTCATATCTTCGCCCCCACACAAATTAACAACATGAACAAAGGAACAGTAAAATTCTACGATGA
>JAUYTH010000326.1 GCA_030695165.1 Bacteroidales bacterium | reverse complement strand
TAGTACTCCTGTTCTGTAATTTGCCAGGCTGCTCAATTCAAGGCTTTTCTTTAGATACTCCTCTGCCACTCCTGCCTGTGATCTAGCCCTGTTCATCCTTCCAAGATATAGGAATAGAGTAGCACCAATATGGTTGTTCTCAACATCAATCTTTTTATACAGACTCTCTGCCTCTTTTATAGTGAGGTAAGCATTGGAGTCAACACGATTTAAACTATAGAGAGCAATTGACTTATAGAGCATTGAACGGCACCTGTTAGAATAGTCCTCACCAATGCTATACCATTGCGCAGATTTGTTAATAATAGAGTCAATTCGCAAAGTCCCGTATTTTTGTTCAAATGCGATAGAGTAGAGCAGAGCAGAGTAGGCAGAATATTCACTCTTCTCTTTAAATTCCGATACTACCCAAGAGAGTGAGTCCAGAACATCTTGTGGTCTGCTATAAACAAGCTTCTCATATCCCTTTAAAATATTGAGGTTGCCTGTTTGTTGATTGAACTCCTCTCCATTTGAACAGGAGAAAGCTATAATGCTTAAAAACAGAACCTTAAATAATCTCATAACTAAATTGTTACTGTCTGCAAATATAATAATTTATGAGAGTCTCCGCCTCATATAGGTAGCCTGTGCCGAACAGATTCAGATGATTCAATACGTGGTAAAGTCTGTATATATTCTCACGCTCTTGCCACCCCTGCTCAAGGGGAAACTCCTCGTTATATGCTTGATAGAACTCTGGTGGAAATCCTCCAAAGAGCCTGGTCATAGCCAGGTCTGCCTCTCTGTGGCCGTAATAAACGGCCGGGTCAATCAATACCGGCAACATAGAGTTATTACAAAGATAGTTGCCACTCCAAAGATCTCCGTGAAGAAGAGATGGGCTCTCTTTGACACTATCCAGAATGGGCCCTATCACAGATTCAAGACGAGAGATATTGTCTCTTAATTTCTTCGCAGCCAGCCCTTTTGACTCCGCAAGTTTGAATTGAAACAGTATCCTCTTTTCAAAATAGAATTCGGTCCAGTTTTTAGCCATACCTCCTTTTGCGATGTTCATCTGAGGAGTGCCACCTATGAAGTTATCTTCATAAAAACCAAAGCTTTTAGATCTTTTTTTGTGAAGTTTTGCCAATGAGCAACCAAGCTTATCAAAAAATTGAGAGTCCGGCTCTTCCCGTGAGATAAACTCCATAAGGATAAAATCTTCTTCTGTTGCAACTATTGTGGGTGTTTTAACAACATTCGCTGCTGCAATCTCCCTAATCCCGTTCTCTTCACAGAAGAAAACTCTTCCCGGCTCTCCGCTTTTGAGAAAATAAAATTTCCCGGATTCGGTTTCTATTTTCCCGTCCAATGAGACAGAGCCCTTTGATAAATTGCCTTTTACCACAATTTTCTCATTTAAAATCTCCTCAAGGCGGTTAATTAATTTCATACCGGTTTTAATTTATATGTCAATGGTAAAGCCGCAAGTTAGAACAAAAAATTTATATTTGCAGCAGTTATGAAATATAAGCAGGAGAATCTTGTCGCATTAGTTAAGAGTGGAGAGAGAAGAGCTTTCGACCATTTTTATGGAATAGAGCACAAAAAGGCTTTTTTCTATACTTTTAATTATGTGCATAATAGAGAGATTGCAGAGGATATAGTCCAGGATTCGTTTACCTCATTATGGGTGAACAGGGAATCTCTTGATACGGCCTACCCTCTACAGCCATATCTCTACTCCATCTTAAGAAACAGATCTATTAATGTGCTTAAAAGGTTAGCACTGGATCAAAAGATTATGAGCGAAATAACTAAAAGAGAGTATCGGGCCAATCTTGTCGCATTAAACGATGACAGTGCAGACTCTCTTGTACGATCTCAATTAGAGGAGTTTATTAATAAGGCATATATTGATTTACCCTCCAAAATATCATCTTCCTTTACAGACAGCAGGATTAAAGGTATGACATATCAGGAGATTGCAGATAAAAAGGGAGTAAGTGTTAAAGTTGTGGAGTATCACATAACTCAAGCTTTAAAACACTTTAAAATTAGATTAAAGGAATTTTTAGAATAAATAAGGGAAAAGAGTCTCTCAATTGTAATAATAGTAGTATGAGCGTGAATAATATAGATAGAGACTTGCTGGTCAAATTCATTTCCGGTAAAGCAACTGACCAACAAAAGGTTATGGTGCTTGATTGGATTGAGTTAAGTGAAGAAAACAGCAGAGTGTTCGCAGAGATGAAAAACCTTTGGGTTTTGGAGGGGATGAAAAGTATAGATAAAGAGGCGTATTCTCAAAATTTCAAGAGAAGATTCTTTCGCAGAGTTATTGGTTATGCTGCAGCCTCTGTTTTACTTATAGCATCAGTTACAACTGGGTTATATCTCTATAACAGAGAGAATAATATAGCTATTGCAAATCAGCAACCCGTTATCTTCAAATATGTAGTCAACACGGGAGTTAAAGGTGTGGTAGATTTACCGGATGGAAGTAAGGTGTGGCTCAATAGCTCCAGCTATATTATCTGTCCTCAAAAATTCTCCGGCGATGCCAGGGAGCTGGAGATAGAGGGAGAGGGTTATTTTGAAGTTGTACCCAACAAAAGCTGGCCTATGCTCATTAAAACGTCAAAAAACCATACTGTTAAGGTTACGGGTACCTCCTTTAATCTCTCATCATACTCAAACGACGACAAACTTGTTGTTACTCTTATTTCGGGAGAGATCTCCCTTATCAATGACAGAAAAAAGAGCGAAATTAAGCTAAGCCCAAAACAGGAGATTGTGATTATAGACGATAAAGGAACTCAACTCCTTAAAAACCCAAATATCGTTAACAAAACTGCCTGGAAAGAGGGTCTTCTTCTTTTTGACAACACCCCGATGACAGATGTTGTAAAGAGAATGGAGAGGTGGTACGGAGTTAATTTTAATATTAACGACCCTGTTATATTAGACTATAGGTTTACGGCAAAATTCAGGTCTGAGTCTATAACTCAGGTTCTTGAAATACTGAGATTGTCTTCCAATATCAAATACAAAATAGACAGCACCACAATTACTCTGGCAAAAAAATAATTTTCACCCTTTTTTTGAGGGAACTCTGGTTGTCTTTTGTATTAGTGTTAGAACTTAACCCAAAAAATTGACATCTATGAGAAAAAAACATTCTTGCTCCAGGGTAAGAGAAACTATCTTACTCCTGGGAGTTATTGTGTCTCTATTAATCCCGACTGGCTTTATTCAGGCACAGTCAATCACACTAAATCTTAAGGACGCTCCCTTGAAAGAGGTCCTTAAAGCTGTGGAAAAACAGACGGATTACACATTCGTCTATAATAACAATCTGGTTAATGCCAATAAAACAGTTACTGTCAATATCAGTAAGGCAGATATTAAAACCACAATGACAGCGGTTTTAAAAAATACCGGCTACGAGTACAAAATTGTAGAAAAACAGATTGTTATCTCTCCTTTAAATCTTTTTGACGAGAAGCTTGAAAAGCAATCAGCAGTAAAAAACACAACCGTCAATTCAGATCAAAACACTTTTGAAATCAAAGGAAAAATTGTTGATGATAAAGATGCCCCTTTACCGGGGGCATATGTGAAAATTAAAGATTCAAAAGAGGCAACTGTTACGGATAACAAAGGAAATTATCAGTTAAATTACAAAGGAGGCGAGATCACTTTGGTTGTATCTTTTATTG
>JAUYTH010000254.1 GCA_030695165.1 Bacteroidales bacterium | reverse complement strand
TTTTTGACATAATATAGAAAAATTAAAAAGAATCCTGCAGAACAGGACTCTTTGTACAAAGATAAAAAACATTTTATTAATAAAAAAACTAATCCCGGAATTTAGGAGTTGCAATTTCTGAATAGATTATAAAATGAGCAGGGTCAAAGCCCCCTTTGAAAACTCCCTGGGAAATTTTACTCTCTTTTTCATAATCGTGGTCCGAAATTTCGGCACTGTCATATATATCTCTTGGTGTATTATCAACTAAAGGTTCATAAGTTTGAAGAGGAGTTACAGGTAGAGGCTCAATTTTACTCTCTGGTTTGAATGCCACAGGGATAGCCTCAACCCTCTGAGATGTTATTGAAGTGTACGGATCCTCCAAATCATACTCGTAATCAGTACGTTCTCTCTCATCCTCCTGCAAAATATCTGCAAACAGAGCAGATATAGAATTTTTTGGCCTCTCTTCATAACTTGGAGTTTCGTTAGAGGAGTTAATCTTCATAGCAGCTTTACGCTCCCGTTTCTTTTTTTCATTAAAGACCTGAAATGCCATTATTGCTATTGCGGCAAGAATGGAGATAATTGTTGAATCCATTGTATACCTAAAGATTATCTTAGTTTTTCAAAATTCTCCGGAAGAATTGTCATTGCGCTCTCTCTATCCTTTACAAGCTGCTCTTTGAGCTCCTGCAAAGATGCAAATTTATGTTCATCTCTCAACCTTTTTACAAACTCAATTTTAAATGACAGCCCGTAAATATCATCGTCAAAATCGAGAATGTGAGTCTCAATGGTTTTTTCACTCATATTGGAGACTGTAGGCCTTGTCCCTATATTTGTGATTCCTCTGTAACTCTTACCCAGGCTCTCTGCCCAAACTGCATAAACTCCGTCTGCCGGCAACAGTTTCAACGGTTCATAAAGCATTATATTGGCTGTAGGAAAGCCTATTGTTCTCCCTATCCTCTGACCCTCTACCACAACCCCTTCCAATCCGTAGCGGTAACCAAGCATAGTGTTTGCCCTCTCTATACTCCCCCCAAGAAGTGACTCCCGAATTTTTGTGGAGCTGATTCTAGTATGACTTCCCTCATTTCCGTTCACAAATTCATCTACCCTAACAGGTGTGATTCCTACAGATTTTGCAATATCAAACATCTGCTCCTGAGTCTGGTCAAGATCGCTCCCTACCCTATGGTCATACCCGGCAACAAGAGTAGTAACTCCAAATTTATCCCTTAGATGATTACGGAAGAACTGCTCTGTGGTCTGTTTCGCAAAATCCCTGTCAAAAGTGAGAACGTGAACATCGTCAATACCCATATAATGAAGAAGTTTTCTCTTCTCCTCAAGAGATGTGAGCAGCCTGAATCTGGCAGCATCCTGCTGTAGAACAGCTCTAGGGTGAGGCCAGAATGTAATAACCGCAGCCCTGCCCCCCTGCTCTTTTGCAAGAGAACAGACCCTCTCAAGCACAGCGGAGTGACCCCTGTGAACTCCATCAAAGAAACCTGTACTGGCTATAACCATTTCACTAAATCAAAATCCTGCCGGTGCGGTAATTTTGGGTTTTTCGCATATAGCCGTCCCGCAAGACTGAATGCCCCGGCAGTATCGGCCATAATTGAGCACCTATATTTTGCTGCTCCGGAAACGTACTCCATAAACTCGAAATCTATTGTCTTTACTATATGAGGATTGCCCTCTATCCCGTTCTCTGCAATAATCATCTCAACTCCAATCTCATCGTGTCTGAGATCTCCCGTTGAAATTGTTACCTCGGCAGTAAACTCCTCACCCAATGAGATATCAGTTCTTGTATTATCTGGTTTATTATAGCTGATAACCTCAATGAAAGGCCACTCATTCCTCACCCTTTTTTTCCATTGTGCAATTTCACGTGCAAGGGCAAAATCATCTGCAGCTATTTCTATATGTCTCTTTTTTAATTTATTGTAAAAACGATCCAGATAGTCGCTCAACATCCTATTGGTGGTAAAGTCACCTGCAACCTTGGCTATTGTATTCTTTATGACCTCAATCCACTCTACAGGTAGTTTACTCTTGCCGGTGACATTATAAAATAGTGGAGTAATCTCATTCTCCAACATATTATAAATTGTAGCTGCATCCAGTTCGTTCTGAAAATCCTGATTTTCATATGTTCTCTCAAGGGGAAGTGCCCATCCGGCACCCTCTTTATACCCCTCAACCCACCATCCGTCAAGCACCGAAAAGTGCATTACGCCATTCATTACAGCCTTTTCACCGCTGGTTCCGGACGCTTCGAGCGGCCTTGTTGGGGTATTCATCCAGATGTCTACTCCCTGTACCAGGTGTTTAGCCAACGTCATATCATACCCGGGTATAAAGAGAACCTTTCCGATAAACTCCGGCATAACCGAGATCTCTACAATTCTCTTTATCAGATCCTGGCCGGCCTTGTCGGCAGGATGCGCCTTGCCGGCAAAAAAGAACTGAACCGGTCGTTTGGGATCGTTCACAATACTCTTAAGTCTCTCCAGGTCTCGGAAAATGAGGTGGGCACGCTTATAGGTTGCAAACCTTCTCGCAAAACCTATTGTAAGTACGTCATCACGAAGTGTCTCTTTTATCCTTACAATCTGTTGTGGAGTGTAGTGAGTTGTTGTACTTTGGTTTGAGAGGGTCTGTTTTACGATGTTTATAAGCCTGCTCCTAAGCTTTTTGCGAACATCCCAAATTCTGGAGTCATCTATCTTGTAGATACCGTCAAAACAGCTCTTATCGTAGTGGTGGCTCTGAAATTTCTCCCCAAAAACCTCGGAGTGAATCTCTTTCCATTCGGGAGCAGTCCAGGTGGGGTAGTGAACTCCGTTTGTCACATAACTAACGTGCAGCTCCTGTGGAAGATATCCCGGCCAGAGCGGTGAGAGAATATCTCTGCTCACCTTACCGTGAAGCCAGCTAACTCCGTTGATCTCCTGAGAGAGGTTTGCCGCCATATTGCTCATAGAAAATTTTTCGTTCGGGTCTGCGGGATCTATCTTCCCCAAAGACATCATCATCTCCCAGCTGATCTTCATCCTCTTTGGGTAGTGGGAAAAATATCCTCTTAGAATATCTTCACTAAATGCATCGTGACCGGCAGGAACCGGAGTATGGGTGGTATAGAGTGATGATGCTCTTACAACCTCTGTTGCCTCTGCGAATGTAAGTCCATTAACGGTTACATACTCCCTTAATCTCTCCAGCCCAATAAATGCTGCGTGACCTTCGTTCAGATGGTAGACATCTGCCTCTCTGCCCAGAGCTCTGAGGGCTCTTACCCCCCCTATCCCCAGCAGCATCTCCTGCTTAAGGCGATTCTCCCAGTCCCCTCCGTAAAGATAATGAGTTATAGCCCTGTCTTCCGGTAGGTTATCTTCGTGATCTGTATCCAACAAAATTAGTTCTGTCCGGCCCACATCTACCCTCCAAAGCCTTGCAGTCACATTTCTTCCCGGAAGAGCAATAACCACTATAGTCCATTTGCCTTGACTGTCTCGAACAGGGGTGGCCGGCAGTTTTGAAAAGTCCTGAGGTTCATAAAAGGCAACCTGGTCTCCCTGTGCAGATAGTTTTTGAGTAAAGTAACCATATCTGTATAGAAGGCCGACGGCTGTCAAAGGCACCATCATATCGCTTGCCTCCTTAAGATAGTCTCCTGCAAGAACTCCAAGCCCTCCTGAGTAAATTTTAAGTGACTTATCCAACCCGTACTCCATACTGAAGTAGGCAATTTTCACCTCTTTTTTGTCAATTTTTGCAGATATATACTCCTGAAAATGGTCATAAACTGCATCCAGTTTTCTCAGAAATTTTGAATCACTCTCAAGCTCCTGATAACGTTTAAGCGACAACATATCCAACAGATGTATCGGATTTCCCTCGCAAACCTCCCATAAATCCTTGTCTACCATCTTAAAGAGCTCTATAGCATCTTCATTCCAGCACCACCATAAGTTTCTTGACAAAGTCTCCAGATGTTCAAGTCTTTTTGGGAGTCTCTTGTTAATAAGAATTTTATTCCATATAGGTCTGTTGGCAACATCTTTTTTAAAGTCAGAGTGATCTCTCTCCTCTATATTCGCAGGAAAAGCCCCCTTATCATTTATCACTTTTGCAATTGCAAGAGAGTATGCCTCTTTGTAGTAAACTATCTGATTATCCCAGAGTGCAATCTTTGATATTTCACGTGCTGCAAGGTGTAAGCCCTTTCTCTTTTCGTTTGAGAGATGACTTATATGAAGAATCTTTTTGACTACACCCTCAACAACCTTTAAGTAGTTGAAATCTCCTCTGTCAATAATCTCTATTGCCTCCTCCTTTCTCTTAGAGTGATCTCTCACCCAGAGACCAAATCCTGTAAGGGAGGTCGTTATTGTGGGAACTCCAAATGCCAGACTCTCCAGAGGGGTATATCCCCACGGTTCGTAATAGGATGGAAATACAGAGAGGTCAAGACCGCAAAGAAGCTGGTAGTATGTGAAGTTAAAAATCCCGTCGTTTCCGTTGAGGTAGGATGGTATAAAGAGTAGCTTTACCATATCTCCCTCTCTGTTTAGAAGGTTAAGCTCATTTACCCTCCTTAGAACCGGGTCCCAGGTTGGTTCATTAAGTGTGTGAGATGTATTGGTTGTGTAATCTCCACCATTTTGAATTTTGTTTAACAGATCTCTGTCTGCCCCTTTATGACCTGCCGGCACGAAGATCCACGCAATAATCTCTCTCTTAAGATCTTTCGATCCATTGAGAGCACCAAGGGCATCCAGATATACATCTATACCTTTATTTTTGTATTCGTATCTTCCGCTGATACCAACCATAAGAGCATTATCGGAGACCGGAATTCCGGTCATTAGCCGGGCAATCTCGATTAATTTTTTCTTTGCACTTTTCGCACATATCTTAAACTCGTTCTCCTGTGGAGTAAAACTATTTTCAAACCCGTTCGGAGTCACCACATCTACCTTTCTGCCGAGAAAATGGCTGCACTCACGGGCTGTAATCTCCGAGACGGTGGTAAAAATATCTGCCTGGTTGGCTGCAATTTTCTCAAGTGAGTGCTTGGATACAACATTAAACTCCTGAGCCTTCTCTTCCGGAGAGTACTGGGTCATATTGTCATAGAGCGGAAGGTTATTTCCCGCGACAGACCTTCCCACAACTGTTGCGTGAGTAGTAAATACTGTACCTACAGGCAGATTTGTGGTTTTAAGATAGAGAACACCGGCACCTGTCATCCATTCGTGAAACTGAGCCACAGCTTTGTGGTGGGGTGCAAGGTTGAATTTTACATAACTCTCTATTACTTTACCGGTCGCATAACCGAAGAGAGTACTCTCTAAATAGTCCCAGTGTCCGGCTATTGAGTCCAGGCTATATTTAATCCAAAACTCTGTGAGAATCTCATCCTTTTTAGCAAGATAGGTGCTGTAGTCTACAAGGATTACAATCGGTGTGCCTGCAACGTTCCATCTCCCCACTCTTATCCTAAGCCCCTCTTGTGCAGCTTTTCCTCTCCAGGCACGAAAAAGATTCTGATCTTCCAGGAATTCCGGGTTTTGTTCGGTATCCCTCCATACGTCTGGTCCAATTAGTATATGATTGTTCTGTAGCTCTTTAGAAAGATTTAACGCCTTAGTGGCTATAACTGTATGTATCCCTCCAACTTTATTACACACCTCCCAACTAACCTCAAAAAGATAATCGGGTGATACAAACTTTTTTTCTGACATTTTAAAATAAGTTATCTAGAATTTGGTTTTTATTATTTGCCACTCTTCGGCTTTGTTTTTGGTTTTGCTTTGGGTTCTGTTTTGGGCTTTGCTTTAGGTTTAGCCTTTTCTGCCTTTAAAGGTGCTGCAGCTTTTTTAGCGTCCCTTTTCTTTGCAATAATTGTTCCACTCAACTCAGGAGCTGCCGCAATTGCCTTTTCAACCCTAAGCAGAAAATCGCTTAAGACATTCATATAATTTATAAATGCTTCGTATGGAGTGTCGTATGGATTGAAGTATGAGTGTACCGCTCCGTCTGAGAAAAATTTAGTACACATATAGTAGAAGTGGTCGCTCTCCTGAAGTCGTCGGAAATCTGAAAGCAGTTTCGGGTCGTTAATTCTTCTCACATCGCTCTCTGCAGAGTAGAGTTTATTGAATGCTTCGTTCTGGAGCTCATTTCCAAGCCAGGCACTGGTATCTCTCTCCTCATCTGCCCAAGAGATAGGGAATGGTACGTGGAGTGGTGCAACCGGCTGATGTTTTGAACAAATCTCCGAAGGGGTATTGAATGTGAAGTTTGTCCTGGATAGAACAGTCTCGGGGAGATGTCTCATAAATTCAAAAATTCCGGTTGAAGCACTTTGATGCTCCCCAAATGTCTCATAATCCATAAAAAGGTTTACAATATCGTCCTTCGCCAGTGTGTCGGAGATCCAGGTTACATATTTATCGGTTGTAAGCGGCCAGTTAGACCAGCCTCTGTTGGAAAAACGAAAGGCTATGTCGTCACTCAGGTTAAAATTCTTTAGAAGCAGTTTTAGTCTAGGGTTGATTGCATTTGTATATAGGTAGTTAGGACTTTTCCAGCCCAGAATGTGCTTAGCACCCTCTGTTAGCATAGCAGTAAAACCCATTTCCGAAACCATTGATCCGGTGAGATCTGAGTAGATAAGTTCTGTATTACGGAAGACAGTGGGCTTAAATCCAAAGAGAGACTCAATCTTTGCACTCTGAAGCATTACCTGCTCTTTAAACTCCACCGGAGATTTAAGAGAGGCCAAAGAGTGGGAGTATGTCTCGGCAAGAAACTCCACACAGCCTGTTTGTGCAAGCTCCCGAAAGCTTGATATGACTTCGGGTGCATACTTCTCAAATTGCTCTATGGCAACTCCGGAGATTGAAAATGCAACTTTAAAAGCCCCTTTGTACTTTTTTATAAGCTCCAGAAGGAGTGCGTTAGCAGGCAGATAGCACCTGTCTGCAACCCGGCGGAGTATGGTTCTGTTTGCAAAATCGTCGTAATAGTGGCTCTCCCTGCCTATATCAAAAAATCTGTAGAGGCGCAGCCTGTCCGGCTGATGCACCTGAAAGTAAAAGCAAATACTTTTTTCCATAACTCCTAGTGTTTCATTTTTTAATTATAGCGGAATAGATCTCACTCACTCTGTATGCAGCGGCATCCCATTTGAGCGAATTAACCTCGTTTAACCCGTGTTTAACAGACATAGCAGATAGTGCAGGGTATGCAAGAAGAGCGTAGATTGAATCTGCCATTGCATCTATATCCCAGAAATCTACCTTGATTGCGTGACGAAGTACCTCTGCCACTCCGCTCTGCTTTGAGATAATTGTAGGTACATTTGACCTCATAGCCTCCAGTGGTGAAATACCGAAAGGTTCAGAAACTGATGGCATAACATAGACATCGGAGTAGGCAAACATCTGCTTAACTTCACCTCCGCGAAGAAATCCGGTGAAGTGAAACTTATGCGATATCCCCAATTTTGCCACCCTCCGGATACATCTTTTAAGAAGGTCTCCATTACCTGCCATTACGAAGCGTACATTAGGATAGCGTTTTATAACCTTGTTTGCTGCCTCGATAAAGTACTCAGGTCCCTTCTGATATGTGATACGTCCAAGAAATGTAACAATCTGTTCCGGCACACCTCTCTCTATGTGCAGATGCTCAAATCCCTGGAAATCTACAGCATTATGGACAGTTATCACCTTAGCCGGATTGATCCCGTATTTGTTTAAAATAATATTTCGGGTCAGATGGCTAACTGCCACAACTCTGTCTGCCTCCCTCATACCCATCTTCTCAATATCAAACACCTCTGTGTTTATATTGTTCCCACTCCTGTCAAACTCGGTTGCGTGCATATGAACCACCAGTGGTTTACCGCTCACCCTCTTAGCTGCAACTCCTGCCAGATATGTTAGCCAGTCGTGGGCGTGAATTACATCAAAATCATTTCTCAGGGCAATCTCAGCTCCAACAAGTGCATATCTGACAACCTCCTCCATAAGAGTTTTACCATACTTACCTGAGAATTTATATTTCTGCCCAAAACCCAACTTAAACTCCTCAATCTGACCCTGCTGAAGGTTTGAAAGCATCTCTGTAAACTCCTGTGGATCTATATATGGTATGAGATTGGAGCCAATTCTTATAAACTGAACTTTCTCCAGAAAATCTCTTATATTACGACAACTTTCGGAAACCTCAATATCGCTTGCATCAATAATGCTTACTGCACTTTTATCCTCGTCACCTGTGGCCGACGGCATAACAAACAGAACCTCTACTCCATTATTGGCTAACCCTTTGGTCAACCCATAACAAGCTGTTCCTAACCCTCCTGATATATGCGGAGGAAACTCCCAACCAAACATCAGTACCTTCATAGTTCAGAGTTTTTATAATTTTCAATCAGACGCATTGAGGTGAGCAGTGATGCTACAGATACTGAGTAGGATGTACAGCCGTGAGGCTGGTGTGGAGGATCTCCGTCAAAAACTTCCGATATAGAGCCAATACAGTGAAGTGAGAGCTCCTCTTCGAATGCCTCAACCAACTCCTGAGCCTTACTCAGGAAAGTGGCTCCGTAAAGTTTGAACATAGCATCTATATAGAAGCTTAAAAGCCACACTCTGGCTGTTCCCTGGTGGTAGGCTAAATCGCGGGTTACCTGATCACCATCATATTCACCTTTATAGAGCTGGTTTTTTGGAGAGAGAGTTCTGATTCCTCTAACTGTAAGCAGCTCTTTCTTTATGCTTTTAAGCACCTTTGCCTTTGTCTCTTCATCCAGCGGGGAGTATTTAAAAGAGCAGGTAAATAGTTGATTTGGTCTTGTGAATTTATTCTGCCCCTCAGGACCTACATAATCTGCAAGATTATCTCTCTCCTCAATTTTGAAAGCCCTGATAAAATTTTTCTCAATGTTGACCTTAATATAATCCCAATCCTGTGCAAAGTTCTCATCTCTTGATTTTGCTGCCAGCTCCATTGAGAAGCAAATTGCATTGTACCAAAGAGAGTTTATCTCAATCTGGTATCCTGCCCTCTCGGTAATAGGCTCACCATATGCGTATGCATCCATCCAGGTAAGAGATGTACCTCTCTCCTCTCCCCAGAGCAGTCCATTTTCGTGCATATTTATATTAATGCGGGAGCCGTCTCTGTATGAGTTAAGTATCTCCTTTAGCAACCCTCCGTATCTCTTCCATATCTTTTTATCTTCACCTGTTAACTCTAAATATTGCTGAAGAGCCCAGAAAAACCAAAGTGGGACATCTGTTTCGGTGCTTTTTTTAATCAGTTTATCACTGCTTTTGCGAACAATTGTGTCTATTGTATCCAGAAAAGTTTTTTTATCTCCGTATGAGCTTAGGGTGAGTCCGGGCAGAGCCAATAGAGTGTCACGAAGTTTTTGGTCCAGCCAAGGGTAACCGGCAAATATCAATGTATCCTCCCCTCTTTTAGTAACAAATTGGCCTGCAGATATCTTAAGACAATTTGAAAAGCTATCCCTATGATTTTTTTCGGATAGGTTTTTTTCAAATTTCCTATTTAACAATGATGGATTCTCCTCCTTAACAGAGGCCGAGAAGAGTATAGTCTGACCTTTCTTGATTGGCATCTCAAAATATCCCGGTACAAAAAGATCTTCCCTGGACTCCAGAACACGCCGGCTCTCCTCTTTGTATTCAATATTGTAGTACCAATCCGGATTTGAGACAAAGTCGTTTTTTGTATTTAACTGAAGATTAAGTTCCGGAAAGCCTTGATAGAGACAAAAACTCCTCCCTTTCTCTATCTCTCTGTACTTTCTGTTTACATTGTTATTTGCCTTAGAAAGGGAGTGTATATTCCTGAATGCAAGAAAAGGCTTTAACCTCAATATGGTTGGAGAATGAGCCTCCAACAGGGTGTATCGGATAAGCAGATGCTCCTCTCTGTTCGAGAGAATCATAACCTTTCTTAATACCATACCCCCTACAGCGTAGGTGACAGCTACAACTTTATCAATTTCAAAGTTGGTTATATATTTATGCCCCCTTGGTTCATAGACCTCTCCATAGCAATGAATACCCAGGTTAAACTCCTTGCCGTGCTGGATTAGAGTTTCATCCAGAGATGAGAGTAAGATGTGTTTCTCATTATCGAACTGCTCCAGTGGCAGTACAAGAAGACCGTGATATTTTCTGGTGTTACATCCGGCAATTGTAGTGTTGAGATAACCTCCGGCGTGGTTTGTGGAGAGAAACTCCCTCTTTAGAGAGTACTCCAGATTAACCAGCTCTTTCTTATTAAACTCCAAATAGGCCATAATCTCTCAAATTTTAGGTGCAAGTTAATAAAATTATAGTTACAAATTTGTTACCTTTTCTCTTTTTTGAGAACGATTGCGCTCCTGCAGGGAAGGTACAAAGAGAGGGTAGGTTTGCCCTCTTTTATTAGGGTTATGTGTTTTAAATTATGATCATTACGATTGAATCCTCCAAATTTTTTCATATCTGAATCCAGCACAGTTTTGTATGAGCCCTCAGGGGCAGATAGGGATAGGTCCGGGTAGGAATTCACAGGACTGAAATTAAATGCGAAGATATACTCTCCCCTTTTAAAGATAAGAATCTGCCTTTCGTTGTGTATATATAGTATTTCCGGTCTGTTTATGAACAGTGTGGAGTTTTTAATCAGGTTAATCATTGCTCTGTCAAACTCCAAAAGCCAGGAGTATCGTAAAAGCTTGTTATCTGCAAGTGACCACTGCCTGCGGGCGTAGTGATAGGACCAGTTGTTACCTTCTCTCGGGAAGTCTATCCACTCCGGGTGTCCGAACTCATTGCCCATAAAGTTTAGGTAACCGTCTCCGGCAGTAGATATTGTTGCAAGGCGTATCATCTTATGAAGAGATACTCCTCTGTCTACAACCAGAGATGCAATATCTCTGCTCATTGAGGTGTACATCTCACTATCTATCAACCTGAATATTATTGTTTTATCTCCAACCATTGCCTGGTCGTGACACTCTGCATAACTTATAGTTCTCTCGTCATCTCTTTTGTTGGTGAGCTCGTGAAAGATATCACTTACATTCCAATCTTCATCCCGAAGCTCCTTTATCCATTTTATCCAGTTATCTGCAACTCCCATACTCATACGGAAATCAAATCCTACACCTCCATTTTTAAATGGTGCTGCCAGCCCCGGCATACCGCTCACATCCTCTGCAATCGATATGGCATCCGGATTGATCTCACGAATCAACTGGTTTGCAAGAACCAGGTATGTAATTGCATCTTCGTCCTGATTGCCGTCAAAATAGCAGGAGTAGTCGGTAAAATCCTTTCCCAGACCGTGATCG
>JAUYTH010000317.1 GCA_030695165.1 Bacteroidales bacterium | reverse complement strand
TGAGAACCAATAAACTCGGTTATCCTCTCCACCTCTACTGTATCTATGAATGCACACTGAACACGGGTAAGTTCACCACTCACAGAGATGAGCATATCGCCGCGGCCGACCAGCTGGTTGGCACCGGTTGACTCCAGAATTGTGCGTGAATCTATGTTGGAGATAACTCTATAAGCGATACGCGCCGGGAAGTTAGCCTTAATAAGACCGGTTATAATGTTTGTGGTCGGCCGCTGTGTCGCAATAACCAGGTGAATACCAATTGCGCGTGCAAGCTGTGCAAGACGAACTATCGGCTCCTCAATCTCACGACCGGCTGTCATTAACAAATCTGCAAACTCATCTATGACCACCACTATAAAGTGCATAAATCTATGCCCCTTGAGCGGGTTCAACCTGCGCGAGAGAAACTTCTCGTTATACTCCTTAATTGTACGCACGTGAGCCAGTTTAAGCAGATCGTACCGGGAGTCCATCTCAATGGTAAGAGATTTAAGAGTATATACAACTTTTTGAGTATCTGTGATAATAGCGTCGTCAGTATCCGGCAGCTTGGCCAAAAAGTGTCGCTCAATTTTTGAATATAGAGAGAGCTCTACCTTCTTAGGGTCTATCAACACCAGCTTTAACTCCGAAGGGTGTTTTGTATAGAGAAGAGATGTTATTATTGCATTCAGACCCACAGATTTACCCTGCCCAGTAGCCCCCGCTACCAGCAGGTGAGGCATCTTTGCAAGGTCAAAGCACATAGCCTCGTTGGAGATTGTTCTCCCAATCACAATTGGAAGCTCAAACTTGGAGTTCCTGAACTTAGGATCTTCCAGCAGAGATTTCATTGGAACTATGCTGGGCTTATCATTTGCAACCTCAATACCCACCGCATTTGTTCCCGGAATTGGGGCAATAATACGAACTCCGCGAGCAGCCAGCGAAAGAGCAATATCATCCTCCAGACGCTTGATTTGCGAAATTCGCACCCCCGCACTCGGAACAATCTCATAGAGAGTTACTGTAGGGCCGGTCCGTGCAAAAATACGCTCAATAGAGATCTTGTAATCACTCAGTGTCTTAACAATCTTGCGGTTATTCTTCTCCAATTCATCCTGAGGAACCTTATAGATTTTATCTTTGTAGTCATCTAAAAGGCTTAATAGAGGAACCTTGTAGTTAGGCAGATCCAGTCTTGGGTCAAAAAGAGTCTCAAGTGTAGATTTTGGAATATCCTTAAGAAAATCCTCCTCCTCCTCTACACCGCTATCCAAATCATCATCATCACCAATAAGCTCAAGCACATCGTCGTCATCCTTAAAAGGCTCCTTTGCGGCAACGCTATCACTCTGCTCAACTTCAAAAGGGACTTCCTTTATGTACATTGTGGCAGGTGCAGATGCGGCCGGCCCGGCGGCAGTCGCAGCTGCCGCGGCACCAATGCCGTAAACAGACCCGGCAGCGAGGCCGGCGCCAACTCCGGCATCCGGGCCGGCGCCAACACCGGCATCGTGGCCGGCAGAGTCACTCTCTGCGCCGTCAACAGATACAAAGCGGTCTACGGCATCACCCGAATCATCTGCAACAATCTTAATTTTTCTCGGTTTTCTGTGGAAGATAGATGAGATGGCGCGCTCAATCCAAAGAACTACATTGTAGTTAAGTAAAATGAGCCAGCCAATAAATACCACAATTATAAGGGCTCCGGCTCCAATAGGACCCGCCATCCCCACAAGCCACTCATTAACAGCGTATCCGTACGAACCGCCAACACCGTTACCAAACCAATCGTCAAATTTTGTGAAGCTGAATACAAACGAGAATAGGAGAGACAATATAATGGCTCCGTAAAGAGTGAGGAAAAATATGCGAAGAAGTCTCACTCTCTTTATTTTAAGAGAGTAGATGGCAACAGCGGCAAAGAAGAATGGAATGATAAATGCGCCTAGGCCAAATAGTTTGGAAAGCAATAGGTTAGACCAGAAGAAGCCCAACTTTCCCGCTCCATTCTCTACAGGTACAATTGCGTTCCAGGCATCCGGCCTGGTAAGCAGGGACTGATCCTCTGCCCAGGTAAAGAGGTATGAAAGCAGCGCCACCAGTGTGTAGACACTCAAGGCGGCAAAGAACAGGCCTGTGATTAGTTTTAAGGCTTCGCCCCCCTTAGGAGGAGGTGCGGTTTCGGCATTGGAACTCTTTTTTGCCATCTTGAAAAGGTTTTATTTTTTAAAACTAAATCCGCTCGATTTTAGCGCCGAGAGCATTGAGGCGGCCATCAATATTCTGATACCCGCGATCTATCTGCTCAATATTCTCTATAACACTTGTCCCCTTTGCACTCATTGCAGCAATAAGAAGAGCAATACCTGCACGGATATCGGGCGAAGCCATACGGGTACCCCTCAGGCAAAACTCTCTGTTGTGCCCGATAATGGTGGCGCGGTGCGGGTCACAAAGAATTATCTGCGCACCCATATCAATAAGTTTATCTACAAAGAAGAGGCGACTTTCGAACATCTTTTGGTGAATGAGCACAGATCCCTTTGCCTGGGTAGCGACAACCAGAAACACAGATAGCAAATCCGGAGTGAGACCCGGCCAAGGAGCATCTGCAATGGTCATTATCGAGCCATCCAAAAAGCTATCAATCTCGTAGTTCTCGTGAGTGGGAATGTAGATGTCGTCTCCACGTCTCTCAATTTTGATTCCGAGCCGGCGAAACTGGTCCGGAATTATACCAAGCTGTTCGTAGGCCACATTCTTGATAGTTATCTCGCTGGCTGTCATTGCAGCAAGCCCGATAAAGCTGCCCACCTCAATCATATCCGGCAAGATGGTATGCTCAGTTGAGCCGAGCGACTCTACACCCTCTATCGTAAGAAGGTTTGAGCCGATTCCGGAGATCTTCGCCCCCATCCTGTTGAGCATCTTGCACAACTGCTGCAGATATGGCTCGCAGGCGGCGTTATATATTGTTGTAGTGCCCTGTGCAAGCACAGCTGCCATTACAATGTTTGCTGTTCCTGTTACAGATGCCTCATCAAGAAGCATATAGCAACCCTTAAGTCTATTTGCCGAGAGCTCAAACTGAGAACCCTCGTGTTGAAAATCCAGCTTGGCACCAAGCTTCTCGAAACCAATCAGGTGGGTATCCAGCCGCCTGCGCCCAATCTTATCGCCCCCCGGTTTAGGCATAAATGCAAACCCAAAACGAGTGAGCAGCGGCCCAACCAACATCACCGACCCCCTAAGGGCAGCCGAACTCTTGCCAAACTCCGGTGAACGGACAAAATCAAGATCAATATTGGCCGCACAAAAAGCATAAGAGTGCGAGATGCAGGCAGATGCGCAGGCAGATGTTGCCGGCGCAGATGTTGCCGGTGCGCCTGCACTTGCAGCCGGCGCAGTCACACCGGTTACACCCAGGTGCTCCACCTTAACGCCAAGCCTGCCAAGCAGCTCAATTAATTTTATAACATCAAGAATATCGGGAACATTGTGAATTACAACCCTCTCTTTTGTAAGCAGTACAGCAGAGAGAATCTGAAGAGCCTCATTTTTGGCCCCCTGCGGAGTCACTTCACCCTTAAGACGATGACCTCCCTCAACCTTGAATACAGCCATTATTTTCTTTTGTTAATTTTCTTCTTATTATTCCTGAAACCACCCGGCCTGTGTGCATCCTGCCTGTAGCCATTCTCTCTGTGAGAAGATTCTGCCCTATATCCACCATCTGTCCTGTGGCCACCGTGTCCAATATTCACAGGCCCCTGTGCAGCTGTATAGACAGGCAGATGAAAATCCTCCGGAACAGTGAGTTTACCATCTGAAAGAACTCTTATATCTCTGAATATAAGATCTTCTGTAACGCTCTCCTTATTCCAGATTAAATACTGCTGCCTCATATAGCCCGCAAGTACCTTAACCATATTTTCACGAAGCTCGTCATCCTCCCTGGCAGATATCATATCAATCATATTCTGAATATTCCTGCCATAGTGAGCAGCCTTTAAAGGGCTCTTATCCAATGGAATCGGATTTGGACTGGTAGAGAAGGTCTCTTTAGTGGGGGTGGGATATGGCGAGTCAATATCAATCTCGAAATCAGAAATTATCTGCACGTGATCCCAGAGTTTATGTTTGAAATCACTAAGATCTCTAAGCTGGGGGTTCAGAATTCCCATCACAGTCACAACCGCGCGAATCTGCTCGTTCCTCTTCTCCTTGTCCTCGATTTTGACAACGTAATCAATCATTTTCTGAACGTGCCTTCCATATTCGGGCATTATCAGCTTTGTTCTCTGAGTATTGTAATCCATTATATTATGTTTTATTGAGAGAATCTCAAAGGGCGCATCAGGCCTGTTTTTTCTTATTTAACTCCAGCAAAGATACACAAATTTTAGCACCCAACTCTTCCAGATAGAGTTTTGCTAATCTTTCACCAACTTCTATTACCTTACCGGAACGGCTCTCGAAAGGCCCGCATAGAATCTCAACCTCATCTCCATTGGAGATTATCTCCCGGTTCTCTGCCAAAACAAGGAACTCTTTAATTGCATCAATCTCTGCATCCCTAACCACAGCTGGCCTTCCCAAATAATAAACAATCCTGGAGACCCCATAAACGAGAAGCAGCTCCCTCAATTTATGATCTGTAGTATTAACAAAAATATAGGAGGAGAATAGCGGAAGCTCAACCATCTTCATCCTGTCGCTCCACCTTCTTTTAACCCTGTGAATAGGCAGATAGGTCTCAATGCCCATCTGCACCAACCTCTCCTCTACCCTCTTCTCTGCCCTTGCGGCAGTATATAAAACAAACCAAGCCATCTTTGAAATTCTAATTCCATCTGCATAAATCTAAACCCATCTGCATAATTCTAAGCTCATCTGCGTAAATCTAAAGCCGAAACAGTGTTAAATAACATATGCAACATCACGCAAATATAGAGAAAATAAACCGAATTCTGTTATCTTTGTGCGTGCACTTTATGAATCTGAAACACAATAAAAGATATGTATAATCAATTAGTCTCCAAAGATATAAAATTGGCCGTTGTTGGGCTTGGCTATGTAGGCCTCCCGCTGGCGCTTGAATTTGCAAGGCACTTTTCTGTAATAGGCTACGACATAAAAGAGAAGAATCTTACAATGCTTCGTAATGCTGTAGACCCAAGCGGAGAGCTAAAAGCAGATTCTTTTAAAAACAGAGATATTCTTTACACATCAAAATTGTCAGATCTAGAATCAGCAAATTTCTTTATTGTGGCAGTGCCCACTCCTATAGACAAATACAACAAACCGGACCTACACCCGCTACTTTCGGCCACCACGGCTGTTGCAAAGGTGCTTCACAAGGGCGACTATGTAATCTACGAATCTACAGTCTACCCCGGATGTACCACAGAGGAGTGTGTTCCAATTCTGGAGAAGCTCTCTGGCCTAAAATATATTGAAGATTTCAAAGTTGGTTACTCTCCGGAGAGAATCAACCCCGGCGATGCCGAGCATTCTCTTCAAAATACTGTGAAGATTGTATCTGCCTGCGACGACGCCTCCCTGGATGAGGTTGCAAGAATCTACGAGACAGTCGTAGCTGCCGGGGTTCACAGAGCGCCCGACATTCGGGTGGCCGAAGCAGCCAAGATTATCGAAAACACCCAGAGAGATGTTAACATCGCCCTGATGAATGAGCTCTCAATAATCTTCAACCGCCTGGGAATAAACACCTACGATGTAATAAAAGCCGCCGGCACCAAATGGAACTTCGTGCAGTACACCCCCGGCCTGGTTGGCGGGCACTGCATTGGCGTAGACCCCTACTATATGGTACACAAAGCTGCCGAGCTCAAATACCACCCGCAGATGATCGCCTCCGGAAGGTTTGTCAACGACTCTATGGGCGGCTACATTGCCAAGCAGACAGTTAAACGCCTTCTTGCCAACGATATGCCAATGGAAAAAGCGAGAGTCCTAATAATGGGAATCACCTACAAAGAGAATGTCTCAGACATCCGAAACTCAAAAGTGGCCGACATCGTAGCCGAACTCCTCAGCTACCGCGTTCTTGTAGACGTAGTTGACCCCAACGCAGACCCACTCGCCGTCCAGGAGGAGTACAACATAACACTCTCACCTGCACCAACGTCACTCTCATCGGCACCAACCCCACTCTCACCGGCACCAACGTCAATCTCACCGGCACCAACCCCACTCTCACCGGCACCAACGTCAATCTCACCGGCACCAACGTCAATCTCACCGGCACCAACCCCAAAATACCACGCCGTCATAATCGCAGTTCCCCACCGCGAATACCTCACCCTCACCGAACCCGATCTGGAAAAAATGCTTGTACCCAACGGCCTCGTGGTAGACATCCGCGGCCTCTTCCGCACCAAAATCAAACACCTGCAATACTGGTCGTTGTAAACTTTGCCAGTGTTTGATGTAATGCTATATATATCAATCCGTTACAAAACTCAATTTTCCAAATCCGGAAAACTGGGTTTTATAATTACCTGAACAACAAACTGTTCCATCAAACACTGCCAAAGTTCATCCGCGCAGCGGAAAACACATCCGCGCAGCGGGCAACATAACCGCGCAGCGGGCAACACATCCGCGCAGCGGAAAATTCAACTGGCAGTGTTATGTGAAACAATCTGATAATTAGATGTTTGAAAAACGTAGTTTTGGAAATTGAGGAAATTGCAAATTTTAATCTATTATTATCCAAGCAATTACACAAAAGACTAACAGATGAATTTTCTAAGGGTTTCGGCCCATTTAGCGGTTTTGGAGAGTTTGGTGGTTCTAGCACGAACTTTTTTTGCGAGTTCCTCCAGATTTGCAGATGAGGTTTTAATTTGGTCGGCAACTTCGCTGCCGATTTTTTCTACCAGAGCCCGCTCCTTTTTTCGCAAGGCTACAGATGCTTTTTCAAGATCAACTTTGTCTGTTTCGGAGAGGCCCTTTTTGAAACGCAACCCCTCTGCCACCTCAAGCGCCTCTCTTATCTCTTTTAGCTCCTGTTTATAATCTGTATCACTTTTCATCGTTAACTAATTTTGAATTGGTTTGGCAATTGTTGATTGAATTGATATTTATTGATTGAATTGGCAATTACTGATTTTACATTTTGAGATTGATTTGGCAAGTTTGGTATTGGCTATTGCTTATGGTGTTTTTTTTGAATTTAGTATGGCCAGTTTTTTGTAATTGTGGTGATTCCGCTTTGGAGGGCTTTCACCTCTTTTTCAAAATCTTGCAGCTCTTGGTAGAGCTCGTTTACTTTGCGTTTTTTGGTAAACTCCTCTGCAATTTTTTTGTGGGCTTTTGCCATTCTGTTAGCTGCAGATATTATTCCGCCCCGGAGATATGTTAGCTTTTCGACTCTCTCTTTGAGTGCCAGATAATCTTTATCGTCGTTGTAGGCAGATGGTGATTTCGGGAGGTTTGAACCTGCGCTGCCAAAGCTCTTTAAATAGGAGATGTAGTTTTGCTCAAGGGCTCGTTTTTCGTTCTCTATGAGCGCGGTAACAGCGGGCGTTTTTAGAATCTCGACCAAAGAGGCCACAACTGCGCTTACTAATGTATCTCCCTCTTTCACAAAGTTTTTAACCGCACGGGTTTGAGCCCTTTTGATAAGGAGTTCAGATGAGTAACCCACCAGCCGGCCGGCACTCTTCCCTATACCCATCGGCAAGATGGCATCTGCAATCTCAAGCGAGTTAAAATGCTTAACAAGAGAGTCTACCGAGCGGCCAAGTGAGCGGAATTCCCGGCCGGCATCCTGCCATCGGGCGGCACCCGCGAGAACTTTGAGTGCGCTCCGGTATTTGCCCAGAATCTCCCAGGACAAGTTTGCCTTGTTTGCAAGCTGCACATCTTTTACCAGCCCTGCATAAATTGCATTGATTTCGCCAACCCTTAGTGTGGCATCACTCAATGAAGCAGAAAAATATAGCCCCCGTGCCGCCCGCAGCCTGGCCATCTCTTCAAAAAACCCACCCGGATATCTGCTCAAACTATCGCCCGATGCAGTAAAACTCTCCACCGCCTTCATCTGCCCCCGCGATAACGAAGCGCATCCCTGTAAAGCAGAAACCCCGGCCACAAGCGGAAGAAGAGCAAAAAATGAGAAATAAATAA
>JAUYTH010000313.1 GCA_030695165.1 Bacteroidales bacterium | reverse complement strand
TTACTCCTGCATTTTTCGCAATCTGTTGAGCCTCTTTTACAGTTGATTCAGGCGTGGGAGGTAGATCTTTTAATTTGAACGTTGGGAAAAACCAGCTAAAATGGATAGGGGTATCGCTGAATCCGTTGTCAACCAGCCATCTGCACATCTTTTCTATCATCTGCGAAGAGTCTGTTATGCCCGGGATAAGAAGAGTTGTGATTTCCAGCCATACACCACACTCCTTCAATGTCTTTAAAGAGTTCAGTACCGGTTCCAATCTACCCCCTGTAAGTTTATGGTAAATGTTATCATCAAAACACTTAAGGTCGATATTGGCCGCATCAAGGTAGTTACACAATTCGCGAAGTGGCTTGTCATTAATGTATCCGTTTGATATCATTGCAGTTTTAACTCCCCGGGCTTTTGCCAGTTTTGCAATGCTAAGCATATACTCATAAAAGACAGTCGGCTCGGTGTAGGTAAATGCTATTGCCGGCACACTCCTTTTCAAAGCCTCTTCAACTACTGCATCCGGCGGGAGCCTGTGATTATCTGTTTCCGATGGAGATATTTGAGAGATCGAACTGTTTTGGCAATTAAGGCATCGAAGATTGCACCCTGCAGTAGCCAGTGATAAAATTTCGGTGCCAGGGAAAAAATGAAACAACGGCTTCTTCTCTATTGGGTCTACCGATATGGAGCAAGGGTTTCCAAAGGCTATTGTAAAGAGCACACCGTCAAGATTTACCCTTGTCCTGCAGATTCCGCTCTTTCCATCTCCCACAACACAACCGTGTGGGCATAGAGTGCAGCGAACAGATCTGATTTCTGACGAATCTGAACTGCACCCGGTACTCTCTTGAAAAGCTGCCGGGTGAATATTAAATCCATTATAATTGGAATTTTTCACTAAAAACTAATAGCTCAACTTTTTGTCATATCCCACCATTAACAAAACCGACATTGCTATGCTGAACAGTATTATGAAACCACCAAAAAGATAGCCAATACTTGCCTCACCATCGAAAACATCATCGAGTAGTGCCAGCAAAAAATAGAGTGACCCTAGTAAAAAAACTATACCCAGAATTTTGCTTATGATAATATTACGGAAAACAAGGTTTGCTATTAGAAGAAGCAAAACTCCTCCTGCAATGAGATTTACAGCTAAAAAGGGTGAAAAAAAAGTATGAGTAAAGAAAATGACAATATAAAAGATAGATGGCAGCCAAAGTAGCATAATCAATTTTTTGTCAGGTAGTTTCATTCTGTTTTTTTTAAGGTGTTTGAGAAGTTAATCGGCTATGTTTAATCTTCTCTTGTTTTGTTTTGTCTCAAAACTTTCAAATCCTCAATAAACTGTTTACTCCGGCTTTTGTTAAGAAAAAATTTCAGCGGAAGTCTATATGAGTCAAATCTGATTAGTCGATTGTTATAATCAATTTCAATTTCTTTTATATTGCTAATATCTAGTTTTTTAGCAGAGAAGGGGGCAAATCTAAGTTTAATTACACTATCACTTATTGTTACTGCAGGGGTGAGCAACATCCAAACAGCAAAGAAGAATAAATAAATCGCAAGCGATAAAAAAACCCAGTCCATAAAATCTTTGAAGCTATCTCCACTAAAAATATTAAGTCCCATAGTGACTGCCAAAAAGAACCACATTAAAGGGAAAAATAAATCTCTTGAGTAAGTTCTATACATCTTGATAGTTGCTATGTAGTTTTTTCTGCTCAAAATTAGCTTATTACAAATAAATCTCCAAATTTTTGTTAAAATTTGGAGATTAAAGCACATTCATCACAGCAGTTTTTCAACTGGTTTTATCGTTGGGCGGGTGTAAGTTTGCCGTTCTCTTTGCTTATGTTGAGTTCTAAGACAAACTCCTCTCTCTTGCCGCTGTTTTGAATCAAATAATTAAATAAGTCGTCGGGAGTTATTACCACTCTGCTTAAAGTAGTACTTCTTTTTTTAATCTCCATCCCGATGCTTTTTAAAGAGTGATATAAAAGCTCCGAACAGTAGATAGAGGAGTCATCCTCTGTAAGCCAGTCATAATCATAATCTCTCCCCAGAAACTTTAGTGCTTCCATTATGAAAGTCTCTTTGACCTCAATTGATGCATTCATTGAGAGTAAGACAAAATTTGTGAGATAAGATTTTTCATTCATATTGGAAAGATTTTTAAAATGATGAACACGAACACCATCTGCCTCACTATCGAGGACATAGATCTCATTATTAGCCATTAAAGTGTCAAGTGTTTTATAAAGGTCGCTTTGCTTGCCAAATTTCTCTGCCAACTGTTTTTTTGTTCCAAGAAATATACCTGCGTGTTTCCACATTCCGGGGATGAATTCCGAAATAGCATAATTTCTCGTTCTGGTGAGAAAAATACTCCCCGGAGAAAGGTTTTCCAGATATGGTTTAAGCTCTTCAAATTCTATATCTACATCTGCAATACTCGTTGGATTTTCCACTATTGGAAGGTCATCCATTCGAATTTTCCCTAACCAGATAATAACAGGTCTTTGGGCAAATAATCTAACCTTATCTACAATTCTCACACTCCCGGGGAATATAGATGAGAAAACAATGCTTAAAAAGAAAGCAATTAATATCCCATATATTATTCTCCTGAATATTTTCATATCTGATGTTTCAAATTTAATTGCCCTTTTCAATAATTTTTCCCTTGACTTTTTTAAACAGTCTCTGAACAAAATTCAAAGATTTTATATCAATAAAATCGGAAATAACATACGAAAACTCTTTTGTTCTAAGATATCCAAAAGATTTATGTGGATTTTTATTCCCATTAATCTGATAATTATTATTTACTACAAAATCCACCGGATAAACTCCATTTTCGTTTTTTGCAAAATCATCTGACAATCTATAATTTATTGCTACCGGGTCCTTTAAATCTGAGAGGTTAACCCAACCCCACTCTACCCCCGGTGGGGTTGATATGTAACTGTTTACTTCGTTTACTCTTAATTGTTCGGCGGCAATTTTACTTATTATCACAGGCAACCCCAAAGGAGAGCCAATAGTAATTAAGGCTTTAATCTTTATTTCGGGAATTAAATAACTCAAAACATCATAAGCAATTATTGACCCCATCGAGTGAGCTACTATACAGATGTCATAACCTTTATACCGCCTGATAACTTGTGCTGCACGCTCTCTTATTTTCTCTTTTATTGTAAATGAAGCAACCCCAATATCGTTGTTATCATCCTTGAAATAGAGTTCTAAATCTTTAAAATATCTATTTAACAAAATATCTGTTATAAGACTATAATTAAGAGTTCTATCTTGATTCAGGAAAATATTATTCAACTGATCGGATATAAAATCATTGAATTTTTGTCTAAAAGGGTGGATCTCTTCAGCTTCCAAATCCAAAGATTTGACATAGGGCTCTTCCAGATAATATTGACTATTGACATCTCTTTCAAATATATCCAGGGGTTTGATATAGATAATATCTGCCCAGTATACTAATTCAAAAGTTGGTAACTCCTTATTAATTCCGTGCTTAGCAAACCCCTCTAACATTGCATCCCTCCACCATTTTTTCAAGAGATCTTCGGGTGGTTTGTTTCCTAAGCCGTGGATACCAATAATTACCTTTCTCATTAAGTTGTCCTGATTACTTTATAAATATCGTGCCTCCTGTCCTTAAGGTTTCTTACGCTTCCAAAGTTGTGAAGCTCTGTAAGCAGATCAAGATCTACGTCACTAATAAGGATCATCTCTGTGTTTGGAGTCGCTTCCGATTTTATACCATTTACAGGAAAAGGAAAGTCGCAAGGAGTGAACACCATAGATTGTGAATATTGTATATCCATATTCTGAACCTTAGGAAGATTCCCTACACTTCCTGTTATGGCCACATAACACTCATTCTCAATAGCCCTTGACTGAGCACAATAGCGAACTCTGGCGTATGCATTTTGGGTATCTGTTAGGAATGGAACAAACAGAATATCAATACCTTCATCTGCCAAAAGCCTTCCCAACTCCGGAAACTCTACATCATAGCAAATCAAAATACCAATTTTGCCACAATCTGTATCGAATGCCCTCACTTCGTCCCCTCCTTTTAGACCCCACACCCTATCTTCGTCCGGAGTTACGTGTATCTTTTCGTAACGCTCAACTGAACCATCTCTTCTGCACAGATAACCGGTATTATGGAGACTACCATTGATAATCTCAGGCATACTTCCGGTTATAATGTTGATATTATAAGATACAGATAGCTTCAAGAACTCTTTTACTATTGTTTCGGTATATTTTGCCAACTCCCTTATGGCCTCCGGTTCACTCAGGTCATTATATTTTGCCATTAGAGGGGCATTGAAAAATTCCGGGAAAAGTGCAAAGTCGCTTTTGTAACCACTAAGCGCATCTACAAAAAATTCAACCTGCTCCATCAAATCTTCAATGCTTTTATAGGGTCTCATCTGCCACTGCACAAGTCCCAGGCGGACAACAGTTTTATTGACTTGTGTCTTCTTGGATTTCATCTCAAAATAGATGTTTTCCCACTTTAACAACACTGCAAACTCTTTTGATAGTTCATCTCCCTCCAGATAATTCTTGAGGATGCGAACAGGATAAAAATCGTTTGAAAGCTGGAAGTTCAATACCGGATCAACTATCTCCTTAGACCTTATTTTCTCTATATACTTCTTGGGTGTTAATGTCTCTGCATATTTGTGATAGTTTGGAATTCTTCCTCCAAAGACAATCCCTTTTAGATTAAGTTTTTCACAAAGCTCCTTTCTGAAATCGTACATCCTCCTTCCAAGACGCATTCCCCGGAACTCCGGTTTTATGAAGATATCTACTCCGTAAAGTAAATCCCCTTTAGAGTTATGGGTATCAAAGGTGTAGTTTCCGGTTATCTCCCTATAGGTATGGGGGTAGTCTATCTTACGCTGTTCTGTAATTATTGAAAGAGCACAACCTGCTATCTGCCCATCTACCTTAACAACAATTTGCCCTTCGGGAAAGATGGTAAGTAATTTACTAATATGATGCTCTTTCCAATATGAGGCAGGCATATGCGGATACGACAATATCATTGCCTCCTTAAGCTCCTGGTAGTCGTCAATTGTGAGGTATAAAATTTCTATGTTCATCCAATCTCATTTATTCAAAGATAGCTTATTGTTTTAATAGGTCGTTTTCGATAAACAGTTTTTTGAAATTTTCCCCTCAATTTTCTCCGGAGAGTCACTTAATAGAGTTTATATCTGGAATTTTAATAATTTGTGAACTCTTTGTCGGAAGATCTGCTGTAGTCAATGAGATTATCTTTTCTGATAAACCGTCAAGGTCGTAGAACACTCTTCCACTACCATTTGCCATATATATTGTGGTATAACCGTTATTATTTAGCATAAAGTTCGCCCAGTGCAAAGCGCTAATATTAACACCGGCCATTGAGCCGGAAACTATGTAGACCAGCTCTGCTGACTCTCCCGTTATTCTTGTGCTAATAACTCTTACAAAAACAGTAAACAGGTTTCCGTTTCCCACAATAAAGGCAGAAGTCCCGCTGCTGGTTCCAGTTTGTGCACCAGTTGTATAGTTTATTGAGACATCTTCATATTTAATTGTAAGATTTGTGTTATTTTGATCATATAGCCTTATCCTCAAATCGCTAAATCTAGATCCATTAGCCCAGTCGTTAGTAATATTGCTGTTTTTCAGAACAAATTGTGTAAGGCTATAAATTCCATTTACAACCGGAGGGGTAATTCCGGTGTTCACGGGCATACCTAATCTCTTCAGTTCATCTATTATTGATTCAGGAACAAGATTGTTTATATCCTCGGTAAGACCGTTTGCCCTGAGTTCGTTTCCATATGCAGTCCCCGCACTGTTTGTTGCATAAGCACGGACATAATAAGTCACACCTGCTGTAAGGCCTGTTAATGAACTTGTAAAGATGCCTGAACCGGTACCATTTGTAGTTTTAGTTCCGGATATCGTAGGACTTGTATTCGTACCGTAGCATACACCCCTGGCTGTAATTGCACCACCTCCATCATTAGTAATGTTGCCTCCTGTATTGAAAGATGTTGCTGTTACATTCGTAAGTGTGGTAGTTGTTAATGTAGGTAAGACTGCAGGAGTCGTAAATGAGATCTGATCTCCATATCCCGTGCCTGCACTATTTGTTGCGTATGCTCTTACATAGTAAGTTGTTCCCGGAGACAACCCGGTTAAAGAGCTGGAAAAACTTCCGGTTCCTGTACCATTTGTGGTTTTTGAATTGGTAATAGTAGGATTTTGAGAGGTGCTCCAGCATACACCCCTTGCTGTTACAGTTGCGCCTCCATCTGCTGTTACATTCCCTCCACTTGTAGCAGAAGACGAGGTAACAGAAGTAGCATTTGCAGTAGTTAATACCGGCACAACAACAATAGTGGTAAAGTTAATTTGATTACCGTAAGCTGTACCTATACTGTTTGTTGAATATGCTCTTACATAGTAGGTGGTTCCCGGTAAAAGGCCTGTAATTGAACTGGTAAAACTACCAGTACCCGAACCATCAATACTTTTTGAATTTGCTATTGTAGGACTCTGTGAAGTACTCCAACATACCCCCCTTGCTGTTACAGATGCTCCTCCGTCGGCAGAGATGTTACCTCCGCTCGATGCCGTAGTAGAGGTAATTGATGATGCGGCAGTTGTTGAAACTGTAGATAAAATCGCAGTCGTTGTAAATGTCTGTTGTGCTCCATAGGCTGTTCCCTTACTGTTTATTGCGTATGCTCGCGCATAATAGGTTGTACCAGGGTTTAAATCGCTTATAGAACTCGTAAATGTGCCAATACCATTACCGTCATTGGTTGTTCCTGTGTTCGCTTTTGTTAATGAAACCGTTGGATTTTGAGTCGTGTTCCAGCAAATACCCTTTACTGTGACAGCTGCACCTCCATCAGTTGTCACATTACCGCCACTTGTTGCCGAAGAGGTTGTTACATTACTCACAGAAGAGGTTGTAACTGAAGGAAGTTCAATAATTTTCTCTTTTTTACAGAAGGTAAGTAATAGTAATGGTAAGATTATCAATAGATAACCTACTTTTTTAACATTTGTTTTCATAATTGAGAAGTTTTTCGGAAGATTTTTCTTGAAACAGAATTTATTGAGAAAAATAAAAAGCTACCGGCATATTCGCCGCATAAAAGAATTTTAAAAAATCAATGTTTGAGAATTCCCTACATAAAATTAACTCTTTTTTTAATACAGTAGAGCATTTTGCTATAATACTTCCGTAAATTGAGACTATTGGGAGTACCTACTTCACCTTCAAAATATTTTTTTACCCTCTTTAAGATTCTCCCGGCAAAATTCAAAGATTGTATATCGATAAAAGAGGCAACTATTAACGAGAACTCTTTTGTTCTAAGATATCCAGAAGATTTATGCGGGGGGTTTGATTCCTAAGCCGTGAATACCAATAATTACCTTGTTTATACTGAAATAAAGTTGAAGTTTAGATTCACAATAAAGCGCATTAATTCTCTTTTGTAAACAGAAACTGCCCCCCTCCCTGTTTTAGCACCATCTTCTTTTCGTCCGGGTTGAACTCCATAACCAACCCTGCCTGCTCAAATTTAAAAACATCTTTTCCGGTCGGCTCCAGCGGGAATGCCGGCTGACCGGTTGCCTGAGCCATCAAAGAGAGATTTGACTTTGTAACTGTTATCTTCAAAGGGATCTGGGCAGATGAATATATACCGGTATATCTGTCAAGCTCTTCTGATGTCAGATTGATGTTCTTAAATTCAGGTATTTCATACGGTTTGTTAAATATGGCACTTAATACAGCTATTGAAACGAGGTTATTGTTAAAATTGGTACCATTTGAAGTGAGAGCATATGAGATGTTGCCATCCGGGAAATAT
>JAUYTH010000308.1 GCA_030695165.1 Bacteroidales bacterium | reverse complement strand
TTGTGTAAGTAATTTAAAATCACTATATTAAAAAATACAATCTTGCTAATTTATCAAAACCATATTTGTATATATCTGATAACCTGAGAGTTTCACAAAACTCTGCCAGTTAAACTCCCAGCGCGCGCTCAATTTCGTCTGTAACTTTGTCCACAATCTCCTGCAGTTTGCCGCCAAGCATCATCTTGAACATTCCCGAGAGCTCAGAGTCCATAATCAGCTGAAAATCCGAAGTGCCGGTTCCAAGATCGTTAAGTAGCACTGTAAATGTAAAGGGAATGGGAGAAGAGCCGTACTGCTCGTAGCGTATGCGGTTAAAAGGAGTTCTTTCGCAAATCTTCATTCCAATCTCAAACCCCTGATACCTGGCAAGCAGGGTGTCCGGCGTTGCATTAATATTTGCCCTGTCCATCATATCTGCAGGCATATTACGGGTAAAGTTGGTAAGATCTGTAAAGAGCGAATAGAGTACATCGGCAGGACGAGCTATTCTCACGACCCGTCCCTCTATATGTGTGTTTGCCATCTGTTTTAAAAATAAGTTTCTAACTATTTCCCCAAACCTCAGGCTGGTATCTCCAATCCTGCAAAGTCTCAAGATCGCTATTTGCAATGTACTTACAAGCTACAGCCTCATTAATTAGAGTATCGTAATTTGTAAGAGTCCTAAGCTCAGTATTACCGTACTCAAATGCACGCCTGGATTTGTTGAAGTTGTATGAGAAAATTGCAACCATTCCAAGAACATTTGCACCCGCTTTGCTAAGGGCCTCCACTGCACTGAGTGAACTGCCGCCGGTAGAGATAAGATCTTCCACCACAACCACATTCGCTTTAAGAGGAAGTTCACCCTCAATTTGAGAACCGGTACCGTGCTCCTTCGGTTTAGGACGTACATATATAAAAGGCTTATCCAAAGCCTCTGCAACCAACATTCCCCAGGCTATTGCACCGGTAGCAACACCGGCAATAACATCTACATTCTCGTAGTTTTGCTCAATCAATCTAACCAGACCTTTATAGATAATTTTCCGAGCTTTCGGATACGACAAAATCTTTCTGTTATCACAATATATGGGTGATTTCCATCCGGAAGCCCAGGTAAAGGGCTTCTCCACGTTCAACATAACTGCTTTAATTTCCAACAGCTGCTTTGCAACAATTTTTTCTGTAGACTCCATAAAAAAAATAAGTATCTTTGCACAAAGATAGTAAAAACAATCCTCTTTCAAATGTATAGCATCTACTTCGAAAATCGCAGTCTGGCGGTATGCTCTCTTGCGGAGCAACCACTAAACGACCCAAACGCAGTACTCTACAGCCCTGCAAACATCACAGAAATAGTCAATTTACCCGAAATCTTCGACAAGAACCCGCACATTTGCAAGCTATACATACCAACCAAGCAAGAGGATGAAATCTTTACTCAACTCTGCGCTAACCTTACACACATAAGTGCGGGCGGAGGGCTGGTAACAAACTCAAAAGGGCAGTATCTTATCATTTTCCGCCACGGCAGATGGGACCTTCCAAAAGGGATACAGGAGCCGGGAGAGGATATCCGCACCAGCGCAATAAGAGAGGTAGAGGAGGAGTGCGGGGTTAACCATCTGCAGATAAAGGAGCATCTTTGCGACACCTACCACACCTACCGCCGCTACGAGAAGTTCTGGATTAAATGCACAAGCTGGTTTAAGATGGACTACACAGGTAACGGTATAGATACCACTCCGCAGGTAGATGAAGATATTGAACAAGCTATTTGGGTAGATAAAAAGGAGCTTAACAACTATATGTGCAACACCTACCCCTCTATAATAGAGGTTTTCGAGAAATCCGGAGTTACCTTAAGTCTGTAACCAACAACCCCTTCATTCGGCTGGCAGGGAAGATAAAATTGGTCTCAGGCCATCCCGATGATGGCTTAAAAGACTTAATCACAACCACATAACTACTCCCATCTTTTGCCGTATACTCAATTTTAACGGGTAGGTTGCTATTTTTGTCTATCCCCACCAACACACTCTTGTATGGCATCTTCTTGTTTGAAGGGATCAACTCCACCACCCAATTACCATTACTCTCCTTGAGCCTTGCAGAGTAGCTGTAGCTGCTTGTCTGGGTACCCAGTGATGTTAGAAAACCAATCGGATTTTCTACCAGGTCCGTATCTGAGGTGTCGTTCGGGAAGATTGTAAGTTCGTCAATTTCGGTGCTGAGAATCCACTTGGACTTTCCGTCACAAAAGAGCTCCAGTTGAGGATTCACCATCTTAAAAGCGTTCCCCTGAGCCTGAACTGTACCCGCAAAGTCTCCCAGAAGCTCCCCTTCGGGAGATTTTGCACTCATATTAAAAGTAACCTCAATTGCAGAGTGCTGCTTGATTGCCGCTCTCATCTTTGAGAGCAGATCTGTGGTAGATGGAGCACCCTGTCCAAAAGCGGCCAAGGTGAAGAGCATTACAAATAAACTTAGGAAATACCTCATATTAATCCAGCGAAGCGAGTATTTTGTCCAGCGATCTAAAGTCGGTGATGTGCACCTGGCGGGCTTTGCTACCCTCCGAAGGACCCACGATACCCGCTGCTTCCAGCTGATCCATTATCCTTCCGGCTCGGTTGTATCCAAGATTCATACGCCTTTGTATTAAAGATGTAGAGCCCTGCTGATACTGAACCACCAGTTTTGCAGCCTCATCAAAGAGCTTATCCCGTTTACCGAGATCAACTTCACCTGCCGCCGAGACATCTCCCTC
>JAUYTH010000304.1 GCA_030695165.1 Bacteroidales bacterium | reverse complement strand
TTATATTGGCAGTATGCTTTTTAGCAAAATAGATAATGAATGGAAAATAGTTTATGCTCACGAGTCTGCTTCCCCGCCAATTCAAGAGGGATCAAAGAAATAACAAACTATTGATAGTAACTCATATGGTTTCTGTACTGTGAGGGGGTGACCCCCTCACTCTCTTTAAAGCACCTGACAAAACTCCGTTTACTCCCGAAGCCGGCGGCTATTGCAAAATCTTCCGTTGACATTGTGGGCTCAGCCTTGCCACAGGTTGAGCAGCTTGCGCTTTTGCAGATTATGCTCTTTGCGTACTCAACCCTTTTACCGTTAATATAGCCGGCAAAGTTCTCTTTTTTAATATATCTGATTGATCTGGAGAGATAGGTTCTGTTGGTCCCGATCTCTCTGGCAAGGGTCTCTATCTTAAAGTTTTGGTCCAGAAACAGATGTTTTTTTGTTAAAAGCTCGTCCGATTTTCGGACAATTTCAATAAAATTTCTCAGGTTTGAGTTTCTACTCTTTCGTGAACCTTTTATCTTCAAGAGTTTTGCAAGTCGAAGCAGAGCTCTGTATAGAGCAGATTGTCTAATCCTTCCCTTTTTTATCATTAAATCCCTTTATTTTTTGCTCTTTACACCAATCTGCAGGAGAGTTTCCTACAAAAAACCGGAATGCAATGCAGAATGTTGCCATTGACCCAAAACCGGATAGATCACACATTTGCTGAATTGACAATCTGGTGTCGTTATAGAATAGTCTTTTCGCCTCCTCTACTCTGTGGTAGTTTACAAACTGGTTGAAATTATTGTCGAAACACTCGTTGATAATGCGAGAGAGATAGGTTTTATTTGAGTAGAGATAGAGAGCTACCTCCTGAATGGTGAGATCCGGCCTTAAATAGGGCTTCTCATTTTCAAAATAGTTAACAAGCCTCCCCCTTAACTCCTGAGACTTTTTCTCATCTGAGAAACGTTTCGCAGTGATTGGAACGGTTCTTAGCTGAACACCTCTGCCAATAAAGTTACCTCTTATGTAAAACTTCGAATATGGGTAAGTGACTTTAACAAATAGAAGTATATTCAGAGCACTCAAGATAAACTTCACCCCCTCTCTGGTAAGAGGATTTGCATCAAATGATATCATAATGAGCACAATAAAAGAGAGGCCAGATGCAAGGAAGAAGATAACCAGCTCCCCCCTGTTGTTTAGGCTGTCGTTTAGTGCAGCTGTTTTAGATTTTTGTCTCTCTACAACTATACGGTAAATTTGAACTGCGGTAGAAAATCCCAAAAGTATCAGGAAGAGGTATATAAGTGCCTGAAAGTTTTCTATCTTATAGTAAGAGAACAATATAACTAAAATAAGATTGATTGTCAATACTGTTCCGATAAGGATAGTTCCGCCTAAGAAGCCGAAAGGGAGTCTGTAATTTTTTTGAAGAAAATACAATTGAACAGGAAGGAAAAGCTGAACAATATTACCGGCAAGTATACATTTAACCCCGCACAAATCGCTGTACTCTGTCACCTGCGGAAACATCTGTTTAAATAAAATCATTAAGGAGATCCCGGCAAAGCCGGCCGAGAGAGTTTTCAATCTTACTTTATCATCGTCCGAGACCTCTCTGTTTTGAGTGGCAATAATGAACAGGTATGCCGAAAGTATCAGATAGATGAGCAACATTAGAGATCCTACCCTTAAAAAGATCTCTCCAAAGATAAAAAAGTTATTCATAGAGATAGTTTTTGATTTACGTACCAAATATATTGAAATTCAGTAAATATCCAAAATTTAATCTTCTATCAATTAACTATTTATCTGTTTTTAGGTTTATTTTCTAAAATAAAAGGGGGAATTTTTACCGTTTCATCTCATCAAACCCTTGCCCATACACACCCATCACATTACCAACGCTTAAGAATGCATTTCGGTCAATTTCGCGCACAACCTTATATACATAGTTGCTTTCGGTGCGCCTAACAATTACCATCAGCACCTTCCCCTCCTGTTTGGTGTACCAACCCATCGCATTTATTACGGTAACCCCACGCCCGATGGCGGTGATCCGGTCTGCAATCTCTTCGTGTTTCTTTGAGAAGATAAAGATCTGGATAGATTGTCTTGCCCCCGAGAGCACCAGGTCTATGGTGTAGCTTGAGACCCCTATGAGCACATAACCGTAAATAACAACTGCCACCCTGCCCCCTAATGAGCCATCTGTAGGAATGAGCAGTGAGCTGGCAATAATGATGATATCCATCATAAGGATAAGCCGCCCCGGTGATATGTTCCTATATTTATT
>JAUYTH010000247.1 GCA_030695165.1 Bacteroidales bacterium | reverse complement strand
CTTTTGAGCCGGGAGATCTTCGTCGTTCATATATTTATGACGAAACACAGGCAGATCCTAAAGCGATGTGGAAATATCTCGGTAAAGGTGTGAGTGACCAAATTGCAACACCTTCTAAACAGAATATTATCCTTATTCGTCTTGCAGATATTATGCTTCTTAAAGCAGAAGCACTGGCAAAACTGGGAGGCTCTGCAAATATCTCCTCAGCATTAAGCCTGCTAGTTCCTATCCGAACAAGAGCCGGTATTAGCCCTGCACTATTAACAGAGGCTCAGGCAATCTCTATGTACGGTTCTGTTGAGAATGCAATTTTGCACGAAAGGTCTATTGAACTTTGCTTCGAGGGACACAGATGGTTTGACCTTGTAAGAACAGGAAAGGCTATCTCTACTATGCAGCCTATCAATGGCCTCAGCAACGAGAAGAACCTGGTTTGGCCAATTAGTACAAATACAATTGACAAGAACCCAAATATAGTTCAAAATGAGTTTTACAGATAGCAGTAAATAAGATGAAAAAAACAGATATAATTCACAATATGAGAGTCAAGGCTGTAGTCTTTGTTATTGCAGCACTCTCTTTGTTCTCTTGCATACAGGAGAGTTTCGATTACGAGTCATCGACAACCTCAGAAACCGGGAAGTTTGCCGGAACTGCAATGGACTTTATCAATAGCACAAGACCATTGGATTCTCTCTCTTTAATAAAAGAGGCAATCTCACTCACAGGGTTGCAATCACTCTATAGCCAGGCAGGTCCGAGAACATTTATCCTGCCAAGAAACCCGGCTTTTAGAGCTTGGCTAACCACAAATAAATATGCCTCACTCTCTGCGGTTCCTGTGGCTACACTTACAGATGTGTTAAAATATCATATAGTAAAAGCGTACTATTACACACAGGATCCTCAGTTTATTAAGAACGATGTTCCAATTATGTATCAAACAGAGAGTGCAAGTCCTTTGTTCTTTTCACACAACAGCAACTTCCAGGTTGTTGTTAACCACGGAACAAAGAAGTCGTTTGTAATTTATGTTTCAAACATAAGACCTACCAACGGAGTTATACACGTCTCTTCGGATGTTGTATTTTATCTTCCTTAATTATACCTTTAATCGGGGGATCTCTTCCAAATAGGGTCCCCCAATTAACTTCTCTTAAAAAAAACATATGAGCGATTTGATAGTCAATAGAATAAAGAGATCTGTTCTGTTTGCGGGCTTTCTCTTGATAACGATGAGCCTCTGCGCACAAAATGGTAAATTTCCCTTTTATGATTTAGCAAAAAAGTATGATTTTGGTGAGATAATGCCAAAAGACCAGGGGGGGAAATTTATTCACGTAGAGCTGTTAAATACAGAGAGCGATGCCATAATCGTACATAAAATAAGGGGTGGCCTTTTAAATAAAAAATTTGGTACTCCAATAGATTGGGTTAAGTACGAAAAGAGTGAACTTGAGACGAGTGTCTGGGTTAACAGACTCTATTTTCTCCCCTCATTTGCCAGAATGTACTATCTTACCAAAGATAAGAGCTATGTAACAGATATGGTCTCTATCCTTAAAAGGTGGATAGAGGATAACCCGCGTATACCGGGATCTGAGAGAAAGAGTTTTAACTGGAGAGATATGCAGGTTGCCTGGAGGGCTATTCACCTCAGTTGGTGCTACTACCTAACAGAGGAGGCTCTTTCCGACCAAGAGAAGCAGCTGTTTTCAGATATCCAGAACCATCACTCACAAGCACTCTTAGCCTGGTTTGCCAAACAGCCCTTAAACGACTTTAACCATCAATCTCACGGAGCATTGGCAATGCTCTACCTATCTACACTTTTCAACCAGACAGACTCAAACGGAGAGTTGCTCTCAAACGCTATAAGAATTCTTACCCACCATTTAGATAACGCGCACTACAACGATGGCGGGAACATTGAGCAGATGTTCGGCTACTTCCCTTTTCAAACCTCAATCTTCCGGGATATGTATCTTTTATGCAGTGCCAACAATATTAAGTTCCCCGAAAACTTAATACCAATGTTGCACAAGATGACAAACTACATCTCTGTAATGGCACAGCCAAACCAAACAATGCCCCCACTGAATGACTCATATGCTATGGGCATTATTCCATCAATTGAGATTTTAAACGGAATTCTCGGAACAGATATCACCTCTGAATCAAAAATATCTGTCTACTACCCCGACACTCAGATTGCCGTAATGCGCAACCATCCCGGCACAAACAATAACTCCTGGTATCTGTTGCTAAATCCTGCCAGAAGAATCGGCTCCCACTCACACGCCGGCAGGCTGGGTATATATTTATGGCTTAATAACAGACCTGTCCTTATTGAGGCCGGATGCTGTAACTACGACAAGCCAATCAAAAACAGCTGGTACAGAACATCTAAGGCACATAACACCGTCCTTATAGACGGAGTACAGGATGCAGAGTCGTCTTCCAATGTAGAGTACGCAAAAAAGAGAGAGACCGGGAACAGAATTACAGAGTGGATTGATAACCCAAATTACAAATATTGTAAAATGGTCTCACCGGCAGATGACCCTACCAACCTAAATGTTAAATGGGAGAGGAGTGTTGCCCTTATTAGAGATGAATTTGCAATAATTTACGACTCTTTTTCAAGCAGTGAAGAGCATAAATATGAGACTCTTCTCCATACCCCGCCCGTGGAGTTGTTACTCGACAAAACCTCTAAGGGGATAACTCTCTATAACGACTCAATTGTCTCTATCATACCTATAGAGAGGGATATAATACACAATATCGAGATTACAGACCAATATTTTTATCTTGACGGAGCAGATCTTAAAGCTCCAATGGTTAACTATATAATCAAATCTAAGGGGGCAGTTAAATCGCTATTTATTATTCTGCCTAAGTCCGAAAACTCCTCTAAGTTAAAGATTGAAAAAAAGGAGTCCCCGCAGGGGTTAGGCCTGCTAATTAAGACAGCCCGCGGAGAGGAGAGTATCTTACTGTTTAAAAACAGCGAATCGCGAGAGATTAAACTGTTCGGAAAGCAGAGCAGTAAACCTTTTGAACTCTTTACAGATAAAAATTTCGTTAATAACTAACAGCAAATAACTATGAGAAAACTAATCTCTCTTTTAACGGCACTGATTATCTTTTCCGGCGCATATTCGCAGGCAGTGTACAATATTACACCCTACCCCAACTCTTTGATTGCACAGAGCGGAAATTTTAACTTCAAAAATAGCATCACCGTAAGTTTCGACAAGGAGTTCTCCTCAGAAATCGGAATCTTTAAAGATCTTTTTTACAACCAATTCTGCATAAATCTTATTAACTCTACATCCGGTGATATTAAGATCACAAAGAGTAATACATTACAAGAGGGCGCCTATAAGCTTACAGTGGAAAAGGGTGGGATAAAGATAGAGGCCGGCTCAAAATCGGGCAGTTTTTACGCCTTGCAGACACTTCGCCAGCTTATAACACTACAGAGTGACGGCTCATATAATATCCCGGCCTGTACAATAACATACTCACCGGCATTTGTATGGAGAGCCTTTATGCTGGATGAGTCCAGACACTTTAAAGGTAAAGAGATAGTAAAAAAGATGCTGGATCAAATGGCTCTGCTAAAGATGAATGTATTTCACTGGCATCTTACAGACGACCAGGGGTGGAGAATTGAGATAAAAAAATATCCTCTGCTTACCCAGGTTGGAGCGTGGAGAGATAAGACACAACTGAAATACGCCCCAAAAGATAGTGCAAGAGTCTATTACGACTATCCTCACGGAGGTTTCTACACCCAGAAAGATATTGCAGAGGTGGTTGAGTACGCCTCAAAAAGACATATTATGATTGTTCCGGAGATTGAGATGCCAGGTCACGCTACGGCAGCCGTTGCCTCCTATCCCTGGCTATCTGCAAGCGGAGATATTATAAAAGTGACGGGAGATTTCGGAATATTTAAATCTACCTACAATGTGGCCGACGAAAAGGTGTTTACATTCCTGACAGATGTGATTACCGAAGTTATGGCTCTCTTCCCCTCTAAGGTTATACACATTGGTGGCGACGAAGTTAAATACGATGAGTGGAATGCCAGTAAAGATGTGAAGGAGTTGATGGCCAAAGAGGGGCTTAAAAACCCTTCCGATGTTCAGGTCTTTTTTGTGAACAGAATGTCAAAATTCTTCGATACCAAAGGTTACAGAATGATGGGATGGAATGAGATTATGGGTAAAAATATTCACGAGTGGTCTGCAGAGGAGAACTCGCAGCAGACTCTTTCAAAAAACAGCATAGTTCACTTCTGGAAAGGAGAGCCTGCTCTGTTGAAACAGGCACTTGAAGAGGGGTATGATGTTGTTAACTCTAACCATTGGGACACATATCTGGACTACACATACACCCGAATCCCATTAGAGAAGGCATACAACTTCTCTCCCATTCCACAGGGGCTGGATCCTAAATATTCCAAAAATGTACTCGGCTCCGGCTGCCAAATGTGGAGCGAATATATCCCTAAAGTTTCTGACCTCTACCGTCAGGTATTTCCAAGAGTGGCTGCCTATGCAGAGGTTGGCTGGACAAAGAGTGAGAACAAAGATTTCACCCGTTTTCTCAATTCGCTAAATGTATTAAAGAGATATTGGGACACTCAGGGAATAACATACTATCCAGATTACGCTAAATAGAACAATAATGAGTGTATTTAAAAAGCCCACATATATCATCTCTATGGTGATACTCTGCTCGCTCTTCTTTATTTTTGGATTTGTCTCCTGGGTAAATGCCATTTTAATACCCTATTTTAAAATAGCTTGCGAGCTGACTCATACACAGGCCTACTTCGTGGCGTTTGCATTCTATATTGCATACTTTGTGATGGCAATACCGGCATCTAAGCTTCTTAACAGATTTGGTTTTAAAAAAGGGATGCTTATCGGCCTTGCAATGATGTCTTTAGGGACATTGATCTTTGTTCCTGCAGCCTATACAAGAACCTATGGAATCTTTCTTTTCGGTCTCTTTTGTATCGGTACCGGACTGGCAATTCTGCAGACGGCAGCTAACCCGTATGTAACCATAATAGGGCCTATTGAGAGTGCCGCGAAACGAATAAGTATAGTTGGGCTTTGCAATAAATTTGCAGGTATTATCTCACCCCTTATTTTTGCCGCTGTGATTCTTCAGGCAAGTGACGGTGAGATGTTCCAGCAACTCAAAGATGGAGTTATTATGGGAGCAGAGAGGGAGTTGGTTTTGGATGAGTTGATTCAAAGAGTAATGGTACCCTATGCATTTCTATCTGCACTACTTCTAATCTTTGGCTTTCTAATAAGATACTCCCCTCTTCCGGAGATCAACACGAGAGAGCAAAATAAAAGTACAGATGCATCCAGCAGCGAAAGATCTTCAATATTTCAGTACCCATATCTTATCTTAGGCGTTCTTGCCATCTTCTTTCACGTAGGAGCACAGGTGATATCCATAGATACGATTATCAACTATGCGGGGACAATGGGTATTGAACTAACAGCGGCAAAAGTTTTTCCCTCATATACAATGTCTTGTACATTAGTGGGCTACTTTATCGGCATAGCTTTAATCCCAAAGATATTGAGTCAAAAGAGGGCACTGCAGATAGCCACCTCTCTCGGGTTGATTCTCTCACTGGGAGTTATCTATATCTCCGGAAACATTGAACTCTTTTCCCATAAAACAGATATCTCAATTTGGTTTCTGGTTTTAATGGGGATGCCCAATGCCCTCATCTATGCAGGAATCTGGCCGCTCGCAATTCGTAATTTAGGCAAATTTACAAACCTGGGCTCCTCTTTACTGGTAATGGCGCTATGCGGAAACGCATTTCTGCCGGTAATCTACGGCTCCTTTGCAGATTCATACGGAGAGAGACTCTCATACTGGGTTTTGGTTCCCTGTTTTCTCTATCTCATCTTCTATGCATTCAAAGGACACAAGATTGAGCACTGGAAAAAATCTCCGGCATTATGAGCAGACTAAAGATATTTAACGGCAATATAATCACCCCATTTGAAAATTTGGGAATCGGTACTGTTTTAACAGATAACGGCAAGATAACTGCCGTAGAGAGGGGAAATATTGAGGTGAGCGGTTACACGGAAGTTGATGCAAAAAATAACTACATAACCCCCGGGTTTATAGACCTTCACACACACGGCGGCGGCGGCAGCGACTTTATGGACTCCACCACAGATGCATTTATTACAGCAGCCAATATGCACGCAAAACACGGGACAACACTGCTTTTCCCCACCACTCTTGCCGGTGATAATTCGGAGCTCTACTCATTTTTTGATACATACGAAAAGGCTCTCCCTCTAAATACCAAAGGGGCAAGATTCGGAGGAATCCATCTTGAGGGGCCCTACTTCTCCTATAACCACAGAGGGGCTCAGGATCCCAAGTATTTGCGAAACCCGAATCCTGCAGAGTACAACGCAATATTAGAGCGTAGCAAAGATATTGTAAGGTGGAGTATTGCTCCCGAATTACCGGGATCTACAGAGTTTGCACACACTCTCACCAAACGAGGTATTCTACCCTCAATTGCTCATACAGATGCAATCTATGAAGAGATTCTGGAGGCTTTTAAGGCAGGGTTTACACATATAACCCACTTCTACTCCTGTATGAATGGTATAACACGCAGAAATGCATTTAGATACGCGGGTTGTATAGAGGCAGGATATCTTATAGATGAGATGACCGTAGAGATAATTGCAGATGGTATTCACGTACCGGAACCATTAATGAAGTTAATATATAGATTAAAAGGGGCCGAAAACATAGCGTTAGTGACTGACTCTATGAGAGGAGCAGGTATGCCGGATGGAGAGTCAATTTTAGGAAGTTTAAAAAATGGACAAAGTGTTATAATTGAAGATGGTGTGGCTAAACTTATTGACAGAACTGCATTTGCGGGAAGCGTAGCAACTGCAGATCTGCTCGTTAGAAACGCAAGAGACATTGGAGGAACTTCTTTAAAAGAGGCTGTCAGGATGGCTACCTCAACTCCTGCCCGTATCGCAAACATAGGCGATAAAAAAGGGAGGATTGCGGTTGGGTATGATGCAGATATTGTAATTTTTAACGACAATATAGAGATTCAAAGCACAATCATTGATGGTGAATTTATTTAATCAAGAAATTAAAATGAGAAAACAATTCTATAAAGATAGACTGCAAATTAAAATCTTTGAGACAAGAGAGAAGATGGGCTTAACGGCGGCACAAGAGGCCGCACTTTACATTAGAGAAGAGTTAAAATCTAAGAGTGAACTCTCAATTGTATTTGCATCTGCCCCTTCTCAAAATGAGTTTTTATCCTCTCTCCTGGAGCAAGATATTGAGTGGCAAAAAGTAAATGCTTTCCATATGGATGAGTATATTGGTTTGCCGCATAACTCCCCTCAGGGGTTTGGTACTTTTCTTAAAACAAAAATCTTTGATAAAATACACCTGAAATCTGTGAACTATCTTTCCGATTTGGGAGAGGATCCCTCTCAGATGTGCAAAGAATACTCTATGCTGCTTAATAGGTCACCTATAGACATCGTATTTATGGGAATTGGCGAGAATGCTCACATCGCTTTTAATGACCCTCACGTTGCACTGTTTAGCGACCCGGAGATAGTTAAGATTGTATCTCTGGACTTAACCTGCCGCAACCAGCAGGTGAATGACGGTTTTTTCTCAAAACTGGAAGATGTTCCGACCCACGCTGTAACAATGACTATTCCTGCCCTTTTAAGTGCCCGAAGAATCTTTTGTATTGTGCCTGCTCCTTCCAAAGCAAATGCAATAAATGCTGTTATCAATGGAGAAATCCTGGAGGAGTCTCCGGCATCAATCTTAAGAAGACATAATTTTGCTACATTGTATTGCGATAAAGAGAGTGCTAAATATCTATTATAAATTAAACCCGGAAGATATGAGAAAAGGTATAACGAATAACTATTTGATTGCAAAAATTGCTATTCTCTTAAGTCTGCTAATCTTCTTATCTACAACAACCAAAGCTTTCTCCTCAGAGAGATCTGAATTCGCGGTTAAGGGATTTCATATAGATCTCCGGTGCCAGATAATGACAATGCCGGCACTCAAATTTTTTGCAAAGGAGTTGTCCGGCTTTGGTATTAACACAATTATTATGGAGTGGGAGGCTACATTCCCTTTTAAAAACCACGCAACTCTTTCAAATAAATATGCATATAGCGAAGAGGAGGTAGACTCATTTATACAATATTGCACCACCTTAGGTATAGATGTTATCCCTCTGCAAAACTGCTTCGGCCACGCAGAGTACATCCTCTCCCACGACCGGTATGCCCATATAAAAGAGGATAGAAAAGAGGTCTCTCAGGTGTGTCCTATGAAGGAGGAGGAGTGCATAGAGATCTTTTCTGAGATTTTTAAAGAGGTCGCATCTAAACACCCCTCAAAATATTTTCATATCGGAGGTGACGAGACATATCTGCTGGGCTCCTGCAAACTGTGCGCTCAAAAAGCTGCCGAGGTGGGCAAATCCAAACTGTTTGTAGACTATGTAAAAGCTATGTGCAAAATAGTGAGTGACCTTGGCAAACAGCCAATTCTATGGGCAGATGTTATCTTAAAATATCCTGAGGCTGTATCGGAGCTTCCAAAGAATGCAATCTTTGTTGACTGGAACTATGGCTGGAAGAATGACCACTTTGGTGATATCAATAAGCTCTACCAGGCTGGGGTTACATTCTGGGGATCTCCGGCAATAAGAAGCCATCCGGATAATCTCTATTTAACACAGTGGAACAAACACTTTAGAAATCAGGAGGTTTTCATTCCATACTGCAGAGAGAAAAACTACCAGGGGATTGTAATGACCTCCTGGTCAAATGGTGGCACTTACGGCTTCTTGTACGACACCAACTGGGAGGTAATCCAGATGTATCCTATTCGCTATGTCTACCCGCTCTCGGGATTTCGGATCATTGTTGCCTGTTACGGAGAGGCTCTAAAAACAGATGGTGCAGTTAACTCAGAACAGTTTGTAGGTAATTATGCTATGGAGAGATTCGGCCTCACCAAAGGAGAGGGAGAGCAGTTGTGGGAGATATTGACTGCACCGCAAGAGGTGCTTGTTAAAGGAGAAGATCTCAACAAAAAAGGTGTAACGGAAATCCTGGCAGAGACTAAAAATCTGCGTTCTAAACTTTATAGCTTAAACCCAAAAGCCAACCTTAAGGAGTTCGATCACTTCAAACTGATGTTTGACATTCGTGTTCAGTATCTTATGTTCAAGGAGATTGAGAGTGAATATGAATCTTCTGCTTTTAACAGAGAGCTTGCACCCCTGTTTATTAAAAAACTGGAGCCCCTTGTTAAAGAGGCAAAAAATATCAATAAGAGATTTATCTCACTCAACAAAGGATTTCTTTACCATCAGGAGTTGGTAGAGATTAATGGTCTGAGAACAGAGAAATTGTTTAAGATTTACTCAATAATGCAAAACCTCACAAAAAAATGAGCCATACATTAAAAGCGTTTATATTGGGGTTAATTTTAATTACCCCGCAGATTGTGGTAGCACAATCCTGTTCAAAAGAGGGTCAAATCCCGGGAGTTACCGCTCTAATGCATTCAAGAGCAAATGATTTTAAAAATGCTATTGAGACAGGAGGGGAATCGCCCCTTCGGTCAAGCGTCTATGTCTACGCTTCTAGAACCGTAAAAAAATACATAGAGAACCCGCAAGATTTGGTTGCCAAGCTTGTGATGCTTGGGTTTACAGATGTCTATATTGCTTTCGACAAACCATCTTCATCTCTCTATATCCCCAAAAGCTGGTACTTGACATTCAATAAACTGGCTCACGAAAATGGCATTACGATACACGCACTGAGCTTAAGCAACCTCAAACTTTATGTTAGTGACGACCCAATCAAAGAGGATCTGGATTGGATAAAAGAGTTTAACAACTCTGTAGATGCAAACCAGAGGTTTGACGGAATCTCGGCAGATTTAGAACCTCATATACTTAAAATCAACTCTACCCGCCGCCCGGAGGGGCTCACCCTTGCCTGGCAGGAGAACTACGGAGTTGGTGGAGATAATGACCTGCTGCTTAAACGCACCGTTGAGGTGATGGCTCTGGCAAAAAAAGAGATGGGCTCACTTACTCTCAATCAAGCTTTAGGCTTTTTCTTTCAATCGCGATACGACACCGGCCTACTCTCCTGGGGTGGTGCACAACAGTTTTTACAACATTGTGACCAGGTTGTGGTTATGGCATATAACTATCAGGCTAAAAGGGTTATTGAGATGGCCACCCCTGTATTGACAGCTGCTGCAGAGTACCCAAGATCTGTGAGTGTTGCCGTAAAAACTAGTCTTAATACCCTTGGAGATGACGGCCCACTTACATCTTTCCAACCACAAGGTTGGGACAACCTAATCATCTCTTTAAAATATATTCTCACCGAGGCGAAGAAGTTCCACACATTCAGAGGGCTGGATATATTTGAGTTTGGGGGGCTTGAAATTATGTGGGAATCTAAATAGATTTGGAATATGAAAAGATATCTGCTTACAATCCTATTCGCGATATTCGCCTGCAATGTTTACTCGCAATGTGAATACGATGTTTTCTTGCTTATTGGACAATCTAATATGGCCGGAAGGGGAGTACTTCTCGAAAGTGATTACTCAATTGTGGAGGGTGTATATCTGCTTAATCCGGAAAATAGTGCAGAACCCGCATCAAATCCTTTTAACAAATACTCTACAATTAGAAAAGATCTTGCAATGCAACAGATGTCGCCTGCATACAGTTTTGGAAAAACAATCTTCGAAAAAACAGGTCGCAAGATTCTTCTTGTTGTAAATGCAAGAGGGGGATCAACAATTGAGGAGTGGTCCAGGGAGAATCCCGAAAAAAACTACTACTCACAGGCCGTAGAGAGGACAAAAGCTGCCCTTAAAATGGGCCGGCTTATTGCCATAATCTGGCATCAGGGAGAGGGAAACAGTGAGGAGCCGGGTGACTATTTAACTAAATTATATGCTTTTGTGAAGGATCTAAGAGAGGATCTGGGCTATTGTGATGCTCCATTCATTGCCGGAGAGATAGCCCCCTGGTGGTTGCCCTATGCCATAAATTTCAATCCGATTATTAATAGAATATCCGAGGTTATCCCAAATTCTGCCTGTATATCTGCACAGGGGACAAAAACCGTCTCAAATGAGAAAGACCCCCATTTTGACAGGGAGAGTCAACTGCTTCTTGGAGAGAGGTATGCTTCAGTGGTTTTGCAAATGTGTTACCAACAAATAAAGTGATTAAAGAGCTCTATCTAAGCTACTATGGATAAAAAGATCATAACATTTGGAGAGATAATGCTCCGTTTGGCCACTCCCGGGTATCAAAGATTCTCTCAGGCGAGAGAATTTAATGCCACATTTGGCGGAGGCGAAGCTAATGTGGCAGTCTCTCTTGCCAATCTGGGTATGGCAACAGAGTTTATTACACGGTTGCCTAAGAACGATATTGCAGATAGTGCTCTTATGAATCTTCGAAAATTTGGAGTAGGCACAACCTATATTCTTAGAGGGGGAGAGAGAATGGGAATCTACTTTCTTGAGACCGGTGCAATTGCACGACCAAGTAAAGTGGTTTACGACAGAGCGGGATCTTCCATATCGGAGATTACCCCCAAGATGGTCAATTGGCACGAGATCTTTAAAGATGCCTGCTGGTTTCACTGGACCGGAATTACCCCGGCGCTCTCTCAGGGGGCTGCCGACACCTGTTTTGAGGCTATCTCGGTTGCCAGAGAGATGGGTATAACTGTTTCGGTAGATCTTAACTATCGCAAAAATCTGTGGAGATACGGGAAAGAGGCATCTGAGATTATGCCCCCTCTTGTAAGGGAGTGCGATATTATACTTGGTAATGAAGAGGATGCCCAAAAGATATTCGGCATAAAACCAACCCACTTTGACGTGGATAAAAACGGAGGAGAGATCACTCCAGAAGATTTTGAGCCCGTGTGTAAAGAGATCGCCTTGAAGTTTCCAAAAGCAACTAAGATTGTAATCACGCTCCGGGGCTCCATAAATGCAAACCACAATTTATGGGGTGGAGTAATGTACACTGCAGATAAATTCTATAGCTCTAAATTGTATGATTTAACACATATTGTAGACAGAGTGGGTGGCGGTGACTCATTTATGGGTGGCCTTATCTATGGATTGCTGAATCATCCGAAAGATGGTCAAAAAGCTCTCGATTTTGCAGTTGCCGCCTCATCACTTAAACACACAATTTACGGAGACTTTAACCTGGTTACATTAGAGGAGATAGAGAGAGTTCTCTCCGGAGATGGAAGCGGCAGAGTCTCTCGTTAAATATAACACTTTTATTATGAACCTGTTTGATATTAAAGGAAAGGTAATCCTAATTACCGGTGCAGCCGGCATATTGGGGACAAAAATGGTAGACTATTTTGCGGCACAATCTTGTAAAGTGGTAATCCTGGATAGAAACGAAATTGCGGGTAAAGCTCTGGAGAGATCCGTTAAAGAGAGAGGTCAAGAGGCCCTGTTTTTACATACCGATGTGCTGAACCGAGAGTTGCTTGAGCAGAACTATGCCCAAATTATATCCCTATACGGCACTATAGATGTTCTCATAAATGCCGCCGGTGGTAATGTGCCAGGTGCAACAATCCCCCCGGACAAAACAATCTTCGACCTCGATATGGAATCTCTGAAGTTCGTGGTAGATCTAAACCTGTTTGGCACCCTTTTACCAACACTGGTCTTCTCCAAAATAATGGCAGAAAAGAGGAGAGGCATAATTATCAATATCTCATCTGAATCTGCCATAAGGCCACTTACCAGAGTTGTCGGCTATGGAGCTGCAAAGGCAGCTGTTACAAATCTCACAAAGTATCTTGCCGGCGAGTTCGCAATAAAATACGGGCCACAGGTAAGAGTTAACGCAATTGCTCCGGGTTTTATAATAACCGAACAGAACAGAGCTCTTCTGCTCAATGAAGATGGCTCTTACACCGAAAGGGCAAAAAACATAATAGCACACACCCCTTTTGGACGGTTCGGAAACCCGGAAGAGATTCTTGGCACCCTTCACTGGCTGAGCAGTGACGCATCTGCTTTTGTAACCGGTACCCTTACAGTGATTGATGGTGGTTTTGATGCATTTTCAATTTAATCTTATAATCTCTTAATATGTATCTGTGTGAACAAACTTGGCGGTGGTTCGGCCCCAACGATCCGGTCTCTTTATGGGATATAAGACAGGCCGGGGTAAATGGTGTGGTAACCGCACTTCATCATATTCCCAATGGAGATGTATGGCCGGTTTCCGAAATTGAGAAGAGGAAAAAAGAGCTTGCAGTTGCAGAGTTAACCTGGAGTGTTGTAGAGAGCGTTCCAGTCCACGAAGATATTAAAACACGACGCGGAGATTTTGTAAAATATATTGAGAACTACAAACAGACCCTCATAAACCTGTCTCATTGCGGAGTAAAAACCGTCACCTACAACTTTATGCCGGTACTGGACTGGACCCGAACAGATCTGGCCTATACACTGGAAGATGGTTCAAAAGCGCTAAGGTTCGAAAGAGATGCTTTTGTTGCATTTGATCTCTTTCTGCTCAATAGAGAGGGGGCATTTGCAGAGTACACCCCGGCAGAGATAGCTAGAGCAGAGGAGAGGTTTAAGCAGATGTCACAACAAGAGAGAGATACCATCACCAAAAATATTATTGCCGGGCTACCCGGGTCGGAAGAGAGCTTTTCGATAGAGCAGTTCAGACAAGCGCTCAATGTATACTCCGGCATTGATGCCCATAAACTTAGGTCTAACCTCATTCTGTTCCTTAAAGAGATTACCCCTGTTGCAGATAAGTTTGAGATAAAACTGGTGATTCACCCCGATGACCCACCCTACTCTATTTTTGGCTTACCCCGAATTCTTAGTACAGCAGAGGATTTTGAAAAGCTTCTCAAAGAGGTTCCCAATGTTTCAAATGGGTTGTGCCTCTGTACCGGCTCATTCGGTGTTCGCTCAGATAATGATCTGGTTGATATTATGCACAGATTCTCCAACCGTATAAATTTTGTTCACTTTAGAAGCACAAAAAGAGATGACGATGGCAGCTTCTACGAAGCCAACCATCTTGAAGGAGATGTGGATATGTACAAGGTGATGAAAGCCCTGCTTGAGATAGAGCAAAAGAGAGAGGTTTCAATACCCCTCAGGCCCGATCACGGACACCAGATTTGTGACGATCTCACAAAAAAAAGCAACCCCGGATACTCCTGCATTGGCCGGTTAAGGGGAATAGCAGAGCTCCGGGGGTTGGAGATGGGAATTGCAAAATCTTTATTCAGTAAATAATCTGCACATTTTATTCAATTGACAAACTGCACATTTTATTCAATAGACAAACTGCACATTTTATTCAATTGACAATCTGCATCGGTTAAGGCAAATAGACCGGCCCGTCGAATCCTACAGGAATTCCAAGTAGCATCCACACTGTTATGAGTATTGCCCAGATAATCATAAAGATTACTGTATATGGGATCATCAGTGAGATTATGGTGCCGATTCCGTTTTTTTCGTCGTAGCGTTGCGCATATGTCACAATAAGAGCAAAATAGCTCATCATCGGGGTGATTACATTGGTTACTGAGTCGCCAATTCTAAAGGCAGCCTGAGTGAACCCCGGGTGATAGCCCAGAATCATAAACATCGGAATAAATACAGGTGCCATAATGGCCCATTTTGCAGATGCGCTCCCCATAAACATATTGAGAAAAGCAGATAACAAGACAAAAGCCAGAATAAGAGGAATTCCGGTAAAGCCAATATGGCTCAGGAACTGAGCGCCATCAATTGCCAGCACCAGACCAAGATTTGAGTAGTTGAACCAATAGATAAACTGGGCAGCAAAAAATACCAGGACAATGTATCCACCAAGACCCTTCATCGAATGGGTCATATGCTTTACAACATCCTTATCGTTCTTTACTGTTTTTACAATGATTCCGTAAATAAGACCGGGGATAAAAAATAGAAGAAGCAGACCCACCACTATTCCAGAGAAGAATGGAGACTTTAGGATTCCGCCTGTCTGCGGGTCACGCAGCAGACCATCTTCCGGAATAATTGTCCACGCCATTAAAGCAATGAAAATCAGGGTCCCATACCCTGCCCAGCGCAAACCTTTTTTCTCAACCGGAGTGAGCTGCTCAATCGCCAGCGGCTTTTCGGTCCCGCCATAGACACCGAGCCTCGGTTCAATAATCTTCTCCGTAATCCAGGTCCCCACAATTGTAATCATCACCGCACTGGTAAACATAAAGAAGTAGTTAACCATAGGGTTGATACTCATTTCTGGGTCAATTATCTGCGCTGCAGATGTTGAGAGCCCGGCCAAAATAGGATCTACCGAACCGATCAGGAAGTTGGAGCCGAAACCGGCACTCACCCCAGCAAAGGCGGCAGCAAAACCTGCCATAGGGTGCCTTCCCAGAGCGTGGAAAATCATCGCTCCCAAAGGTATCAGAATCACATACCCAACCTCAGATGCCAGGTGAGAGAAGATACCCGCAATAATAATCGCAGCAGTAATCAACTTCTTGGGAGCACCCAGTACAAGCTGGCGAACCAGAACAGTAAAGAGCCCCGAACCCTCGGCAACTCCAATACCGATCATAATCACCAGAACCAGGCCCAGAGGGGGAAACTTCACGAAATTGTGCTCTACATTGGTATAGATCCAGCGTATTCCATCTGCATTAAGCAGATTCTTTACACTCACAATCTCTCCTGTGGCCGGATGTGTTGCCTGCAGACCGGCTGCAGATGCCCACCAGGATAGCAGAGCCACAAGAGCTGCCATCATTAAAAATATGGTTGCCGGATGCGGCAGTCGGTTACCAACAACCTCAATAGTGTCTAGCACTCGGGCAAAACGGCTTTTCTTAGTCATTTTGTCATTTAGTTTTTATGTCCTTATCGGGGACGATTAATAATTGAATTTTGAACTAACAGTGTTTTGTGTAAATAATTGTATATCTGCAATATAAAAATTCTAATTTGGTAAAATTCTATAAACTTGTTTTTCAAGAGTCTCATTATCAAAGTGTTTCTCAAAACACTGCTAGTTCAATTTGCTCCAAACACCAAAATTCTCGGTGTAGCCAAAATCTATATCCAGCCCATTGAACTTCCCGCTCTTGCTATCCATTACAAACTTAACCTTGAACTCATTTCCATCCATCCGGAATATGAATTCATTGCCGTTTTTGTGGGTGAGTTTGCTCTTCCAACCCTTTGGCCCAACTGTTATATAGAGATTTTCTGCAACGTTGAGATCTACTGCAGATTTTGACCCCTGATGCGCCACCGGGGATTTGAGATCTACTGCAGAGTTTGACCCCTGCTGCGCTTTGGCGGCGTTGCCCGCATCGCTCTCGGAACTCTTCTCAAGCGTAACAACGGCCTTCCCGAAGAGGGCCCCTTTGTCGTAAGTGCCGGTGAGGAGTTTGATATCGGGAGAGGCCTCTTTTGCCTCCTCTGCCGCTTTTTTGTCGGCTGTTCTCATCCCCTTGCGGGCAGATGCAAGCCACTCTTCGTAGAAAAGTTTGTTGTAATCTTTATCCGGGAACCCTTTGTAAAGATCTATCATCCGCCTCATTATCGCATAACGAGGGAATGCCGGAGCCTCCGAGTTAACGAGAATAGTTATCCCAAGATCCATCTCCGGGAAGTATGCGCAAAGGGTGGTGAAGCCCCAGGTGGTTCCCGTGTGGAATATCACCCTGTAACGGCTGTTCTGCTCAATAAACCAGCAGTGACCATAGAGAGTTATCCTCGACGAATCCTGCGAGGTGATTGTATGCCCTTTACGCAGATAGTTCGCCTGCTCCTGTGAAATAACCTTTTTACCATCTGCAAGCCCCTTATTAAGGTGGAAAAGGGTGTACTTTGCCATATCGTTTGCGGTGGAGCTGATAGAGCCCGCCGGCCCAACAACGGTAAGCCAGTGAAGCGCCTGCTCATCGCCGTAAAGAGCATTTACGGCCACAGAATCTACCCAGGTGGTATCTGAGAGCATCCTCCCCTTTTTGTAGACAAATTCGTGAGGTGTTGACACATTTTGGGCAGCCTTGAACTCATCCCCGATAACTCTGCTCGAGCTCATCCCGAGAGGTTTGAAGATGCGCTCTCTCACATTATCTTCCCAACTCTTTCCGGTGAGCTTCTCGATTATCTTTGAGGCAATTATAAAGGTGATGTTGTTGTATTCGTAAGATCCTCTAAAGCTATATTTTGGCTTAAGCAGTGGTAGCATATTCCAGATATCCTCCCTGCCGTAACCCATATTCGGAATGTAGGTTCCAAGCTGACCCTGAAGCCCCGAGTGGTGCGTCATAATATCCTTAACTTGGAGGTTACTCTCCACCCACTTGTCGTACATTTTGAAATCGGGCAGAATATTCTTCACGGTATCTTCCCACTTAACCTTCCCCTCATCTACAAGCGAGGCCATCACCGCCGCGGTAAAAGATTTTGAAACAGAGCCAATCTGAAACAGAGTATTTGCGTCCACCTGCTTTTCGCCACAACTGTCTCCACAATTTTCGCCACAACTTTTGCCGCTATTTTCGCCACAGGTTTTTCCACTACTGTCGCCACAGCTTGAACACATCTCTTTCACGCCCAATCCGCCGGACCAAATCATCTTGCCATCCTTTACAATGGAGATGGCCATTCCCGGAATCTGCCAAAGCTTTTGAACCTCTTTAGCGTAATCTACAGTTTTTTTGACAATTACATCATTGTCCTGACCACTTAGGGTTGCTGCCTGAATAAAAAAGAGCAGCATTAGTAGGGCGGTAATTCTTCTCATATTTGTCCGGTTTTTAAGTGCCGGAGATTACATATCTGCCGGCAACGGTCACAAAGATAATAGAAAATGGAAATCTAAATTGCTATATTTGCTAATCAATATTTCTTGTTTATGGCAAAGATCAAAAAGGGCTGGTTTTGTACATCTTGTGGCAATGAGAGTGCAAAATGGCTGGGCAGATGTCCTGCGTGCGGGGAGTGGAATACATTGCAGGAGGAGATTATATCCAAAGATAGCGGAGGTGGTGGGGCAAGAGGTATGAGCTTCCTCTCCGAGAGGAGTCAAAAGCCACAGTTGTTGTCTGAGATAAGCTATTCCGATGAGCATAGGATCTCGCTAGGCAACGACGAGCTGGACAGGATTCTTGGAGGCGGGCTGGTTCCCGGTTCTATGGTGCTAATCGGGGGCGAGCCGGGCATTGGTAAATCTACATTGGCTTTGCAGATTCCGCTCCATTGTCGTGATTTGGTTACGCTCTATGTTTCGGGAGAGGAGAGTGCCAGGCAGATCAAGCTGCGTGCTCAGAGGCTGGGCGGCATACACGACAACTGCTACATTCTTTGCGAAACCCTGCTGGAGAACATCCTTGAGAGGGCAAACGAAGCCCGGCCACAGCTCATAATTATTGACTCAATCCAGACCATCTACTCACAGGTTGTCGAGAGCTCACCCGGCTCTGTGACCCAGGTTCGCGAATCGGCCGCCGCCCTGCTCAAATTTGCCAAAGAGACCAACACCCCAATAATTGTGATTGGCCACATCACCAAAGACGGTATGATTGCCGGGCCAAAGATTCTGGAGCACATTGTAGATGTAGTCCTCCAGTTCGAAGGGGATACCAGACACTCCTACAGAATTTTACGCAGCATCAAAAACAGGTTTGGCTCCACAGCCGAGCTGGCCATCTTCGAGATGATCAACACCGGGCTGCGCGAAGTGAGCAACCCATCTGAGATGCTCATCCCGATGCACAAAGAGAATCTCTCCGGAATTGCCGTGGCAGCAATGCTGGACGGCTCGCGCCCCTTCCTCATTGAGACTCAGGCACTGGTAAGCACAGCCGCCTACGGCACCCCCCAAAGGTCGGCCACCGGTTTTGATGTAAGGCGGATGAATATGCTGCTCGCAGTTCTTGAGAAGCGGGCCGGATTTCACCTCTCTGCCAAAGATGTCTTCCTCAATATGGCCGGCGGTCTCAAGGTCTCCGATCCGGCTTGCGATATGGCTGTCGTATGCGCCATCCTCTCCTCCAACTTTGACGTTGCAATCTCCCAGCGCATCTGCTTTGCCGCAGAAGTGGGCCTTAGCGGTGAAATCCGCCCCGTTGCCCAAGTCGAACGCCGCATCGCCGAAGCCCAAAAACTCGGCTTCGAAAAGATCTACATCTCCACATTCGGGAAACCATCGACATCGGCAATTGGCAAACAATCAACATCGGCAATTGGCAAACAATCAACTGCGGCTATCGACAAACCATCAACCACCGCATCTGCCAAAGCCCTCAAATCCCACTCAATTGAGGTAATCACAGTCCAAGATATCCCGGAACTGGTGAGAAAGTTGTTTAAATAGTGGCGGGAAAACTAAGAGTTTCTTCCCATAGAAATACATTATATTACCTATTTCAGATGGTAAATGACCAGGAATGGATTGTCGGTTTCCGGGTTGTGGGATTTTAGTATTTCCAATTGTTTTGGAGATAGCGTCTCCTCGGAATAAAACTTATTTTTATACGATTGGTAAAGTATCAGGTAATTGTTATAAGCAGAAAAGTAAGTGAATTGAATCCCCTCTTTAGTTTCCCTGAATACATCCACTTTCCCGCTAATCTTATCTTTAAAAATACATAAAATACCG
>JAUYTH010000290.1 GCA_030695165.1 Bacteroidales bacterium | reverse complement strand
CCACCTGAGATCTTATGAACTCCTGTCGCAACAGATCCAAAAACTTTTTTGCCGGTCAGCAACCTCAAATAGTAGAAAGTGTCTAGTCCCAACCTCATTCCCGATGTGACTCCTCCCATACTCTTTGCAACCGATAGTGCAATCTTCTCTGCCCTTTTGCTATGCCCCTCGTGGCGGAGCTCTTTAACCAGTTTGCCGGTATCTATATCGAGCGGGCATTTAATATAGCATAGGCTGTCTGTGGCGCAGGTGTCAAGGCCGCCATACTCATATAGTTTATGAAGCTCTGCACAGCGATGCGGCTCCTCGCCGGTAGCTTTGAGGCGCTCCATCTCTTTGTAGACAACAATTCTCATTCTCGGAGAGAGGGTAAACCCTTCTGAAACACAAGTACCTTCACAGAAACCACACTCCATACATCTGTCTACCGTCTCTCTGGTAGATGGAATTGGTTTGAGATTTTTCAGATGGATCTCCTTATCACTGTTTAGAATAACCCCCGGGTTGAGAATCCCTTTCGGGTCAAACAGCTCCTTAATCTGTTTCATTAGTCTGTAGGCCTGCTCCCCCCACTCCTTCTCTACAAAAGGAGCCATATTTCTGCCGGTTCCGTGCTCTGCCTTGAGCGAACCGTCGTAATTATCTACGACCATAGTTACTATATCGTTCATAAAGTCGCTGTAACGCTTAACCTCGCTCTCGTTTTGAAAGTCCTGGTTAAATACAAAGTGCAGATTCCCCTCAAGAGCGTGACCGAAGATTACCGCCTCGTCGTAGTGGTGTTTTTCAAAAAGAGATAGTAGCTCAAGTGTCCCCTGTGCAAGTTTGTGAATAGGGAAGCATATATCCTCTATGATAGGTGTGGTGCCGGACTTTCTCATCCCGGCAACTGTGGCGAAGATCTCTTTGCGAATCTTCCAAAGTTTTGCCTGTTTAGCACTATCTTTTGTGAATTCAACCGGAAGTTCGGTCTTGATGTGCTCAACACTCGCAAGAATATGTTTGATGTTCTCATCCAGAATCTGCCCACTCTCACCTTTTGTCTCAACCAGAATTGCACAGGCCTTATCGTGCAGACTCTTTATGTAATCCGGAACCCCTTTGGCAGAGTCCACAGATTTTAAAGCGGCTCTGTCCATTATCTCAACTGCTGTTACGCTCTCTCTTTTAAGAATAATAACCGCATTGCAGGCGCTTTCGATATCCGGATATACCATTAAAGCGAGAGCCTTATTGGGATGCTCTGTAACTGTATTAAATGTTACATCACTGATGAAACCAAGAGTCCCTTCGGACCCAATCATAAGGTGTTTAAGTATATCTATCCCGTCTGAGTAGTCGGTAAGGGCATTAAGGCTATATCCAGTGGTATTTTTAATTTTGAATTTCTTGATAATTCTCTCTTTAAGCGCCTGATTGGAGGCAACCTCTTCCGATAGTTTCTCCAGTGCAGATACTATCTTTGAGTTCTTCTCCCTAAACATCTTAACACTATTGGCAGATGCTGTGTCTAAGATAGTTCCGTCGGCCAATACCACCCGGATATCTGCAATGGTCTTATAGGAGTTTTCGCTGGTTCCGCAGCACATTCCGCTTGCATTGTTGGCAGCAATCCCCCCAATCATTGCATAGTCGATAGATGCAGGATCCGGCCCGATTTTTTTTCCGTATTTTACCAGATAGCTGTTTGCATTTGTTCCGCGAATACCCGCCTGAAGTCGTATTTTATTACCCCCATCAAGAATTTCGTGACCTTTCCATCCGTGGGTTGCCACCACAAGAACAGAGTCTGTTACAGCCTGTCCCGAAAGAGATGTCCCGGCAGCCCTAAAGGTAAGCGGGATGTTGTGTTCATTGGCCTTCTTAATTAAAAAGCAGAGCTCACTCTCATTGTGTACCTTTACTATCAGCTTTGGGATGAGTCTGTAGAAAGAGGCGTCTGTCCCGAATGCCAATGTGCTGAGCGAGTCGTGAAGCAGACTCCCCTCAGGAATCTCTTTGGATAACTCTTTGTAAAACTGGAGGTATTTTCCTGTAATCATAGTAAAGTTTCTTTTATTTCCGGTGGATATGCCCCTTTTGAGACTATTATTCTTTTTTTATCCAGAATATATGTTTGTGGAATATTTTTTATTTCGAATTTATCAAATAGCTCTATGCGATTATTATC
>JAUYTH010000289.1 GCA_030695165.1 Bacteroidales bacterium | reverse complement strand
AGATCCGAAAATCTTTGCTATACCCTGCCAAAACCCCGCTGCAGCCCCTCCTCGGTAATTTTTTATAATATAATAAGAGCTCTGACCTATTTCACGGTCTATTAGCTTTAAAAGCAGCTTCCCCTGAGAGAATGTCATTTTTCGCAGAGGTTTTTCAAATTCGTGAAAGAGCTCCAACTCAAACTGCTGTATAAACCTCTCTCTATCCCTCTTGCTCAATCTTTGGGAGGTAAGAGCGCTGTCTGCCTCATTTATCTTCTCCTTTGCAATCAGGGCATATGGATAAGTTTTTCGGAAATTATATACCAGACGATAGAACTCCCTCCACTCTTTATCTTTTTTCCTTTTATTATCCCAGCTGAAGAGGTATACCTCAGAAAGATTCATATAATATATTGTATCCCTACCCTCTATTTTATATCCGGTAGAAAAACCCTTCTCTTGCGAAAACAGGTTACTTTGCAGAAAAAGTGCTGGGATAAGTGTTAAGGTATATAGAATGAATCTTCTCATAATGGGCAAAAGTATCTCTTTTTTTGCATACGTTCAAGAATTGGACCAAATTCTAAAAACAGAATAAAGATTTTGAAAAGAGTGGTGTAAAGATATTAGGATTGTCAAAAAAGTACTATTATTGCTATAATTTTGATTTTTTTAGCAAATAGGATTTAAAAAGAGTACTATCTTTAGCTCGATAAACTTAACTATGTTTGATCAAAGTGCGTCGGATTTGAAGAATGGCTCAATTAAGGCCTTTGAAGAAATTTATCTAAAGTTTCTCAACAAGGTTGTCTATTTTGCTTATCAGTATCTTTTGGATATGAACACTGCAAGAAGTGTAGCACAAGATGTGTTTTTGAGTTTATGGGAGAATAGGACTCATATTGAGGTAGACGGAAATCTGCAATCATATATTCTAACAACCACTAAACATAAGTGTATTAATATTTTAAAACACAATCAAGTTGAATCACAATTTGCTTCAAAATATGAAAAGGCTGCACGTAATTTGAATTTAGAAGCATTAACCGATACATCCGCCGACCTGCTCCTTACGAATGAATTTATGGATAAATTCAGAAATTCTCTTAGTAAGCTCCCGCTTAAAACTCAGGAAGCTTTTATATTAAGCAGGTTTAAGCATTTAAGTTATGAGGAGATATCAAAAAAGCAAGCTGTGACAGTAAAAAATATTGAATACAGAATGATGCAGGCTCTAAAATTTTTAAGACGAGATCTCATTGAATTTTTTCCTGTTCTTTTAGGGTTATTAGCTACTGGTTTGTATAGTATTTACAGGAGTATATTATGAGAAAACAATTACTGATAAAATTCATCGAAGGGAGAGCTACTCCTGCAGAGCAGGAGCAAGTGTTGGTGTGGATTGATAAAGAGGAGGAGAATAGAAAGTATTTCCTTCGACTGAAAAATCTATATGTAATTTCTAGTTTACCAATAAAAACAGCTGATAAAAAAGAGTTCTTTAAATTTAGAAAAGAGTTTCTTAATATCTCCCAACGTAGTAATTCAATTCGCTTCTCTTTTTTGAGGATAGCTTCGATTTTTCTTTTAGTAATTGCCATAGCGCTAAATTTTTATCAGTATTTTTCAGCTAAGGAGGAGATAAATATTGGTCGGCACAACTCAGTAGGAGCAAGGAAAATGAATACACTAAGTTTCTATACAAATAAAGGCGTAAAAGGGGTTGTCACCCTGCCGGACAGCT
>JAUYTH010000271.1 GCA_030695165.1 Bacteroidales bacterium | reverse complement strand
GTCAAACAGAGCATCTACAGATGGCGGGGGTCTGACTGGAATCTGTTAAACAGCGACCTATACAAAGATTTAGACCCCTCACAGTTTAGTGATACAACTCTTTTGGAGAACTGGCGCTCCTGCAAAAACATAATTGATTTTAACAACACATTTTTCCCTTACCTCTCTAAGGTTTGCCGTGAGCTGTTGGATGAGGAGGACCCAAACGAGACTACCCTTTCACCCCAGAGGGTATACTCTCAGGTGGAGCAGACATTATCTGCAAAGAGCAGAGATTCTCAGGGACACATACTACTTAAGTTTATAAAAGAGGAGGAAGATGGTCCCGGCTTTAGGGAGCAATCGCTTGATAAAGTAGAGGAGATTTTAGAGAGATATATTGAGCTTGGCTATCTGCTTAAGGACATTACGTTTCTTGTTAGGAAAAAAGAGGAGGCGAGAGAGGTTGTGGAGTTCCTTATCGACAGGGGTTACCCGGTAATTTCAGATGAGGCGCTATTTATCTCTTCCTCTGCAAGTGTAAGAAGAATCATAACGATACTCAAATATCTCAACTCTCCGGATGATGCTGTAAATAATGTTATCGCAAAACACTACAGTATAGATATCAGTTGTGCAGACCAAATTGCCCACCTGCCTCTTTACGAGTTATGTGAAGAGTTAATTGCGATAATAAACAGAGAGGAACCTCCCAACGGAACCGATTCCGATTCGCTCTCCGAATCTCTCTTTATGCACTCTTTTCTGGATCTGGTGCTCGATTACTCAAAGAGTTCAAAGGCAGATATCTCATCTTTTGTTGAGTGGTGGGAGGAGAGTGGAGTTCAAAAAAGCATTCCGGCTCCGGACGGACAAAATGCACTTAGGGTAATGACAATTCACAAATCAAAGGGGTTGGGAATTCCTGTGGTCATAATACCGTTTTTCAATATCAAACTAGATTATGAGGGGAACCTTACTCCCATTTTATGGTGCGAAACCGATATTGAACCCTTCAACGCAATCCCTCTGTTGCCTGTAAAATATAAAAAGGGACTAGCAGATACCATCTTCTCCAAAGAGTATCAAACAGAGAGGAGAAGGATCTATATAGACAATTTAAATCTTGCCTATGTAGCATTCACTAGGGCAGAGAGGGAGTTGGCAATAATCTCAAAGGTTCCGCCTGAGAGGGGCGAAAACTCTGTATCTGCAATTATGTACAAACAGTTCTCCGGGGAGCTGGACCAAAACCTGGAGTTCAATATGGGTGAGTGGACAAATGGTATAGTTGTAGATAAGAAATCTGCTAATGAGTACCCTGTTCCCCCAATGGTCACACTTTCCATTGGTGAAAGACTCAAATTATCGCTTAGAGGTGAGGAGTTTTTCAGCGAAAAAAGCAGCAGAGTTCACGGAATGGTGATGCACGAGATAATGGAGAGCGTAATTGATGAGGGAGATCTGGAGATGTCAGTTAACAGTGCGGTTTCCAGGGGAGTTGTACCTGCAGACCAGAGAGAATATACTATAGAGATGCTCACCGGGATGATGGAGCAGGTGAGAGATAGACACTGGTTTGATGGCACATACAAGGTATATAACGAGTTGGAAATTCTTGAACCGGGAGGTAACATTAGCAGGCCGGACAGAGTGCTTCTTGGGGCTGAGGCATTTGTGATAGATTTTAAATTCGGGAAAAAGAGGGAGAGTTCACACATAAAGCAGGTTCAAAGATATATGGACCTTATGCGCAGAATGGGAAAAGCCTATGTTAAGGGGTATATCTGGTACCCGCAGGAGGGTGAGATTATTGAGTTGACTTAAAGTAGAGCTCCAGATCTTGAGGAGTGACATCTTTTAAAAGTACAATTTTCTCTTTGTTAAGAAGATATAAAGATGGTGATGGCCGGATATCATATAGTTTATTTACCGTTATAATCATCTCTTTGTCGTGTGCAACTGTCCATCCCGAAGGGAATTTCCCAGAACTCTGAAACCATTTTGTAATATCCTCCCCGGTGTAGATACCTAATTTGTTTAATCTTGCCCCCATCTTCCCGATAGCCTCACTCTTATTAATATAATCCAATGCCTTATCACAGGCCTGGCAATCCGGGTCGTAGAACATTATGAGAGTATAATCCCCTTTTGTCTTACTCAGGGCCAACTCTTTGCCTATAGTGGTAATGTATTCAAAGTCTATCGCTTTGTGACCGGGCCTGTTTTTTAAGGCAAGGGTCAGCTGAGATGAGTACCTCTCTCTTGAGATCTCATCTATTTTTGTACTCTCTGCCAGAATCTCCAGAACCCAAATATAGGCAGTTTCATTTCGGATAATTGAGTTCGGGTCGTACAGAGATGCCTCAACAATAGAGAGGATATAGCTTCTTACACCTTCATTACCGTTAAGAGCACTTGAGATAAATTTTTTAAGCGACTCCCTGGCAGTGCTTTCGCTGCAGCGGTAAAGATGTTGTATATATTTGCTGTAGTGGGCATTGAGCCTGTCAGTAATGAGGATTATTGAGGAGTCCATAAAGTTTGTGCCATCCCAGAAATGTTTTGCAAGATATTCGGCTCTGGCTGCAGGCTCTGTGATGACTGCCGGGATATCTGTCATCTTAAAAACGACCGGGGTTAGCTCATTTCTCTTGTGAGAGCTTTTGCAGGAGAACATAGACAATAACACCAACAAAAGGGCAGAGATTATAAATATCCTATTTACCATAACAATGAGTTAGTTTAAGACAAATTTACAAAACTTGTTGGATAGTTATTTGTTATCTGCTATTATTATTTAGGGTTAATTACTATATTTATAAACAATATTTTTTAAAATGGAATACAGTCAAAACCGGAAATCGGACATTGGCCTTATAGGGCTTGCAGTTATGGGTGAGAATCTTGTTCTCAATATGGAGAGTAAGGGTTACAGGGTCTCGGTTTATAACAGAACTTCAAGCGTTACCCACAACTTTCTAAAATCAAGAGCTGCAGGGAAGAGTATAGTAGGATATGACACTTTACCGGAGTTTATCGCCTCTTTGGATAGTCCCAGGAGAGTAATGCTTATGGTGAGAGCCGGTAAAGCGGTAGATGATATTATTGAGCAGCTTATTCCGCTTCTCGATAGTGGAGATATAATTATCGATGGTGGAAATTCAAACCACTCAGATACCTCCCGCAGGGTTAAATATGCAGAGTCAAAATCGCTGCTTTATGTTGGAACAGGAGTCTCCGGCGGAGAGGAGGGTGCACTCCGTGGGCCATCTATTATGCCCGGAGGCTCGCCTGCCGCCTGGCCACATATAAGCGGAATTTTCCGCAATATTGCTGCCAAAGCAGAGGATGGCTCACCTTGTTGTGAGTGGACAGGAGAGGGTGGAGCAGGCCATTTTGTAAAGATGGTTCATAACGGGATAGAGTATGGAGATATGCAGCTCATTGCAGAGGCATATTCGGTAATGAAAGATATGAGCGGTTATGATAACCCGACAATGGCCAATCTTTTTGAAAAGTGGAACGGAGGTAAACTCCAGAGCTACCTTATTGAGATAACCTATAAGATTCTAAAGCACAAAGAGAGAGATGGTGAATATCTGATTGATAAAATCCTGGATGCAGCAGGGCAGAAGGGGACCGGAAAGCTCTCCGTCTTTAATGCAATGGAGCTGGGTCTTCCTTTAAACCTTATCTCGACAGCTGTTTTTGAGAGATCACTCTCCTCCTTAAAGGATTTAAGGGTAGAGGCTTCAAAAATGTATAGCAGAGTGGCAGGGGAGTTTGAACCGGCCACACAGCAGGAGATTCACGACTCACTATATGCCTCCAAACTTGTCTCTTACGCACAGGGGTTTGATCTGCTCTCCAAGGCCTCATCGGAGTTCGGATGGAATCTGAATCTGGCTGCAATTGCAAAGATTTGGAGGAACGGCTGTATTATCAGGTCCGGATTTCTAAACAAGATAGCAGATGCCTACACCAGGAACCCGAAGTTGAAAAACCTCCTGCTAGATGACTATTTTAGAGCAGAACTTTCCGAAACAGTTCTCTCCTGGCGCTCTCTCACAGCAAAAGCTGCACTTGCAGGGCTCTCTCTTCCTGCGTTTTCATCTGCACTCAACTACTTTTACTCCCTCACATCTGCAAACTCCCCTGCAAATATGATTCAGGCTCAGAGAGATTTCTTTGGAGCTCATACATTTGAGAGGGTAGACAGAGAGAGAGGAGAGTTTTTTCACGAGAACTGGACAGGTGAAGGTGGAGATACAAGTTCCGGGGTCTACAATGTTTAATTCAAGAAGAGAATAATGGAGAGCCAGATAGTAATTATATTCGGAGGTTCCGGAGACCTC
>JAUYTH010000259.1 GCA_030695165.1 Bacteroidales bacterium | reverse complement strand
TTGGCAGTTGACCTCCGTTTGGCAGACCTCCTCCTCCACCGGTTTTGTCTCCAATGAGAGTGATGTTTTGAATCGCTTTTGTAGCTAAAGCAAAAAAAGTAGAAGCACTGTATGAGCCTCTGTCTATAAGAACCACAACCGGCTTATTTGTGTATTTGATTCGGGAAGATGGGCTAATGTAAAAGGGCTCAAAGGGGCCAAAGTCGTCTCTCCCCTTTCCATTGCGGGTACGGTTGTACATTACAAGGGTTTTAACGGTAATAAAACGGCTTAAAATTCTGGGAATATTAGCAAAGTTTCCGCCGGTGTTCTCTCTTAGGTCTAAAATGAGACCCTTGGTATTTTTATATCTGTCAAGTATATAGTCCAGGGCACCCTCTCCTGCTGTATTCATAAAGCTACTGTACCGTATATACCCGATATTGCCGGTTGATAGATAGCCGTGTTTGAAACTCTCTGTGGTATACTCTCCTCCTTTTAGGTAGAACTCTTTAACTATTCTGTACTCAAAGTTGTCCTTTCCCTTGAGATATGCATTGTACCTTGAGACATTAAATGGAGATACCAGGTTTGTATGGTCATCGCGAAGCTCGTTGAGCATACTCCCCATAACAGAGAAAAGAGAGTCTTCACTCATACGGGAGTAGATCTTCTTTCTGTAAGAATCACGTATACTATCCCAATCTACATTTTTAAGTTCGAAGTATGCATATTTGCTGTCTACCTCTTTCCAGAGGTAATCGAAGTTAACAAAAGGGTCTGTTGTGGCCAACTCTTTTTCAAAAAGCAGATCTTTGCAGGAGGTGAAAACAGATGCCAGAACCAATATGTAAAGTATCCTCTTCATAGCCCTTTATCTGTAGTTAAATAAAAAAGAGAGTTGCAGGGAGTGCCTCACAAAATGGAATGGCTCATATTTGCCCGGAGCGTTGTAGATATCAAAAAGATAGGAGAGTTTGAGGGCATTCCCGTTAAAGAGGTAGTGAGTGTAATCTGCCTTGGATTGGATGCGAAATCCATTAACAGATAGCTGGTAGTCACTAAAGTTTTTTATCTCGGAACCTGTGATTTGGGGCAGATAGTTATAGGCATATCCCGGCCTGTAGTTAAGGTTTAGCGCCCCGACTGCCAGTGAAAAGGAGAGCTCCCTTAGTGCAGGTTTAAGATTTTTTCTAAAAAAGAGAATCTTTACAACCCTGCCCTTTACCCTTGGAACAGAGAGGGTAACCTTTGAGATAGCCATAATGTTTAAGATATTCTCAACGCCAAGGGAGTTATTCATAAACGCCTCGTTCTCTCTTATATTTGTGGTGTTAAGAATATTAGCCCCAACTTTTGTGTTCCATCGGCCCGATGTGAGGCGGTTAACCCTGTAGAGCCTGTAGTAGTTGATATCCAGGCTGTAGAAGGTGGCAGATTTGTATGTGTTGTTAAAATCATTGGTATTCAACCCGAAACTGTAGGAGCAACCCAGGTGGCTCTCTGTTTTGCTGCCCACCTTAAGAAGAGCACCGTTAAAAGTAAATGAGGCACCGTTGTAAAAGAGAGGTGATGTTGCCAGGTCCCGGAATGTGGTTGTACCCACCCCGCTGGAGAACTCGATGAAGGAGCTGCCCTGTTGACCAAATAGAAAAGAGGAGAGAGAAAGAGATAAAACTACCTGTAAAAAGATAAAAGATATAACTTTTCTCATAGGATTTTCCTGAGTTGAAATTCACTCAAATATAGAGAAAATTGTGTGCAATACATAGCTGTTATTGATATAAGTATTAACTTTATAGTCAAATTATTGCCACACAGATGAAATCATCAATTAAATTTCTGCTCAACGGAGTACCTAAAGAGGTTGACTTTAAAACATCTGCACAGCTCTACCCGCATATGACAGTGATGCAGTACCTGCGAGAGGGTCTAAAACTTACCGGAACCAAGGAGGGGTGCGGCATTGGAGATTGCGGGGCGTGCACAGTCTGTTTGGCAGAGAGAGATGAGAACGGGAATACTGTAATAAATTCTGTTAACTCCTGCCTCATTTTGCTGGGGATGCTGGATAACAAACACCTGATAACAGTAGAGGGGGTTGCCAAAAATAGGGTTTTACACCCAGTTCAAAAGAGCCTTTTAGAGAGGAGGGGCTCTCAGTGTGGTTTTTGCACACCGGGTGTGGTTATGAGTGCATACACTCACTATATTAACAATAAGGAGTTTACAAGGGAGTCTGTAGAGAGTGTCCTCTCCGGAAATCTTTGCAGATGTACCGGTTATGAGAGCATAATGGAGGCTTTGCTGGCCCTTGAGAGCCCCTCCGGGGTAGGTTCTAAAGTTAAATTGCCTCAAATCAATTGTGAGGAGCTGGTTTTTACCCGTGGCAGCAGCAGCTATATAAAACCTTATGATTTAGAGTCTCTGTTAAAGTACAAAGCGGAGTTTCCTATGTATGAGATGGTATCCGGGGCGAGTGATGTTAGTGTAAAACGCAAGGTAGAGGAGAGCTTCGATGCCAAAATCATAGATATCTCAGATATAAACGAGTTAAAGAGAGTTGATATACAGAGGGAAAACATAGTTATTGGGTCAAATCTCTCTATTGAGAGTGTAAAAGATCTTCTCTCGCGCTACTATCCCGGGGTAGAGGAGTACCTGGGTGCTTTTGCCTCTTTGCCAATTCGCAACAAAGCATCTATGGCAGGCAGCGTTTGCGGCGCCTCTGCCGTGGGAGATATAATGCCGATGTTACTGGCAATGGGTGCGAAGATGAAACTCTCTTGTGCAGGATCTTCAAGAGTGGTAGATTGCAGGGAGTTCAACTCAGGTTACCGCAAACATATTCTTCAAGAGAACGAGATAATTGAGAGCTTTATTATCCCGGTGCCGGGTAAAACAAGAGTGCTCTTTTTGCATAAGCAGTCCAAACGAAAAGATATGGATATATCTGCAATGACCTTCTGTATAGGCTTTAAGCTGGATAAAGATTTTATAAAAGATGTATATACAGGGTACGGCGGGATGGCTCCCATACCACGCCCATCCCCGATGCTGGAGCGGTTTCTCACCGGGAGACTCTTTAACGAAGAGACATTCACTCTGGCAAAAGAAGTTGTTGCTAAGGATTTTAGCACAATATCAGATATGAGAGGCAGCGCAGGGTACCGGATGATGGTTGCCAAAAACCTGCTCATCAAATGTTTTAATGAGATAAAAAGAGGGAGAGATGGATCAGGCAACTAAACGGATAGCAGCTCACTTCACAGGGCAGACAAGGTTTGTAGATGATATCGACAAGCCTTCCAATACACTATATGGCTATATTGTAAAGAGTGATGTAGCATACGGGAGAGTAGAGAGTATAAACTACGAGAAGGCTTTAAAGTCACCCGGGGTTTGTGCCATCTTAAGCCACAAAGATATCCCGGGAAAGAACTCAATGGGGGCTGTCTTCGATGATGAGCCTGTTTTGGCAGAAGATTATGTGGAGTTTATTGGGCAGGCTGTTTTACTTATAGCGGCAACCAGCAGGCAGGCAGCCGCAGATGCGGCAAAAAAAGTTGAGATAGTGGTAACGGAGCTGGAGCCGGTGCTGGATGTAGAGGAGTCATTCCGGAAGAAGAACTTCCCTTTTGACCCGCTCTTTATTGAGAGTGGAGATGTGGAGAGCGGCTTTGAGAGCTCTAATTTTGTGATTGAGGGCGAGCTGGCCATTGGCGGACAGGAGCACTTCTATCTGGAGACCAACGCCTCAATGTCAATCCCAAAGGCAGATGGCACAATTGTGGTCTACTCTTCGACTCAAAACCCATCTGAAAATCAACTGATTATTTCACACGCACTGGATTTGGAGAGCTCCAGAATAGAGGTGATTACAGATGTTATAGGTGGCGGGTTCGGGGGCAAAGAGACCCAGAGTAACTGGTGTGCGGTGTGGAGCGCCCTTTTGGCAACTCACTGCAAAAGAGCTGTGGTTATGGTTCTGGACAGGAGGGAGGATATGCTCATAACCGGCAAACGGCACCCTGTTAAGGTAAACTACAAGGTGGGCTTCAACAGTAATGGAAAGATTAACTCCTACAGCTCCAGGTTCCTCTTTGATGTGGGCTTTAGTGCAGATCTCTCCAGATCTATAATTGAGAGAGCCCTGCTGCATCTGGATAACAGCTACTACATTCCCGCCGTAAAGAGCGAGCTCTACCCGTGCAAGACAAACAGATCTTCCAATACCGCATTCCGGGGGTTTGGGGCACCACAGTCAATTGCCGTTATAGAGTACATTATGGATGAGATCTCGCGCAAAACCGGGATCGATGGGGCAAAGGTGAGGCTAAAAAATCTATACGGAGAGAGGGTGAGAAACAGAGCTCCATACGGGCAGTTGATTAAGGATAATATTTTGGGAGCTCTCTACAGGAGCATTATGGAGTCGTCCGAATACAGCGCCAGAGTTAAAGAGATCAAGAGGTTTAACCGCAATTCACAGTGGAAAAAGAGGGCAATTGCCGTAGTTCCGGTAAAATTCGGGATATCATTCACAACCACATTCCTCAACCAGGGGGCAGCACTTGTCAATTTGTACAAAGATGGCTCTGTTGCTCTGCATCAGGGGGGAGTAGAGATGGGGCAGGGGCTTTACGACAAGATGATTGAGGTGGCATCGCGTGAGTTTGGGATTAAAAAGGAGTCTGTAAGAATCTGCTCAACCAACACAATGGTTATTCCAAATACATCTGCAACAGCGGCATCTACAGGTTCAGATATAAACGGACACGCCATTAAGCTTGCAATTGACTGTCTAAAAGCGAGATTGAATGTTTTTGCTGCAACTCTCTACGGAATTGATTTAATAGATATTGTTTGGGAGAACTCTACAATCTACTCCCGCAAAAAGCCATCTGAAACACACCCGCTCTCACACCTGATTCAAAATGCCTATCTGGCCAGGATCAGCCTGAGCGAGCAGGCCTTCTACAAAATTCCGGGAATCCATTTCAACAGAGAGAGCTCCAGGGGAGAGCCCTTCTACTACTACGCCTGCGGCATAGCTGCAAGCGAGGTGGAGGTAGATTTTCTAACCGGCTCACACACCGTTATGCGGGCAGATATTCTTCACGATGTTGGGGAGTCGATTGACCCTTTGATAGATAAGGGGCAGATAGAGGGTGCCTTTGTGCAGTGTATGGGGTGGACAACTGTAGAGGAGCTGGTCTATAACAATAAGGGGTTGCTGCTCACCGCCGGGCCGGACAGTTATAAGATCCCGGGAGTTGCAGATATTCCAAAGGATTTTAGAGTATCTCTCTATAAAGAGAACCCGTTCAAAGATGGGATATTAAGGAGCAGGGCAGTGGGTGAGCCCCCGTTTATTCTGGGGTTATCTGTATGGCTTGCCATAAAACAGGCTATCTCCACATTTAACCCTGGGGAGTTTAGGCTGGATTTGCCTGCAACAAAGGAGAAAATCTTAAAATGTGCATACGGTTATGAAGAGTAGACTGAATATCAATATATTTATAATTTTGGTAGGTCTCTTGTGGGGGCTCACCGAGTTAACGGGCGGCTATTTTTTGCATCTGCTCAAAGCCCCGGTGGCCGGTGCCCTTCTAATGCCGGTGGGGGTGTTGTGTATGGCAGTGGTTTACGGGAGGAGCTCGCGCAAGAGCTCTATAGTGTTAGTCTCTCTTATTGCCGCATCTGTAAAGCTTGTTACAATATTTTTTGTTCCCGCTGCCTCTTTGTATCTGGTTATTAACCCGGTTGTGGCTATAGTGCTGCAGGGGCTCATTATGATAATTCCTGTGGCGATGATTGCAGATAGTAAATCTCACCGGGCAGCGGTGGTGTTTGTATCATTCTATGCGGCAATTGTTCTCTATAAACTTGCCTTTATCACATTTCAGATAGTGCTCAAAGTTAACACCGGGGCACCGGCTCTCGGGGGCCTTAACATTGCCCAAAACTCCGGGTTTCTCTTTGTGGAGACACTCATCAGCACGATTATAATCACAGGCTCTCTCTTTGTAGCAGAGATGCTCAATGCAAGAGCAAAGAGGGTAAGATCATAATCACAATTTGTTGAAGGGAGTTACCGGGTGACAAATTTTAGCCCTACAATTGAGGCGATAAGTGTTACGATAAAAAATATTCTCCAAAAGTGCGAGGGCTCTTTAAAGACAAAGATTCCGATAAGGACTGTCCCAACTGCACCGATACCTGTCCACACCGCATAGGCGGTACCTATAGGGAGCTCCCGGGTGGCCCGTACCAGCAGAATCATACTTATTGCCAGACAAATCACAAACCCAGCATACCAGTAGATAGTTGCCGCCCCGGCGGCCTCTTTGGCCTTACCCAGGCAAAAGGCAAACCCGGTCTCAAAAAATCCCGCAATTACAAGTATTACCCAGCTCACTATTTAAAGGTTAATTTATATTAAAGACAAAACTTCCCCAAAGATACATCATTGCAGTGATAACTACTGCACCCACCAGATTCAGAAATAGCCCCGTTTTAGCCATCTGCCCAACACTTATACGGGAAGTACCAAAGATTATGGCATTTGGCGGAGTGGCAACCGGCAGCATAAAGGCCATTGAGGCAGACATTGTTGCCGGAATCATTAGCAGCAGCGGGTTGATATTTGTGGTTATGGCAATTCCTGCCAGTATGGGAAGAATCATCTCTGTTGTGGCGGTGTTGGATGTGAGCTCTGTGAGAAATGTCATAAACAGGGAGATGACCAGTATAATTACTATAGGGTGGAGCGAGGCCACTCCTGCAAGCTGGCCGCCAAACCAGAGCGATAACCCGGACTCTTTGAACCCGGTGGCCAGGGCAAACCCTCCGCCAAAGAGTAGTAATATATGCCAGGGCAGCTTTGATGCTGTGGCCCAATCCATCAACTTAGCCCCCTTTTCACTGCGTGATGGGACCAGGAAGAGGATTAATGCCATAAATATTGCCACAGTTCCGTCATTTATAAACGAAGCAGTCGGGAAGATTCCTCCCCATCCCGGGATCACAAACTTGCCAAAACTGAGATCTGCACGGAAAATCCAAAGAGCTGCAAGCAGGGTAAATATCACAAAGACAAACTTCTCCTCAAAGCTTGTTCTCCCCATCCCCTTTAGCAAGTTGTGAAATGTGTTCTTATCTATCTCTATCCACTCCTCTTTTTTTGGTTTAAAACTCATAAAGAGATATCCCCAGGTAATCGCAAAAAGGATAAGCGAGACCGGCAGAGCAAAGATTATCCATCCCGAGAAGGAGATCTCGGGCAGATTTGGAAAGTAGATTGTGAAGATTCTCACCAGGGAGAGGTTGGGAGGTGTGCCCACCAATGTTGCCATCCCTCCGATAGATGCACTGTATGCTATACCCAGCAACAGACCCACGCTAAATTTGGTGCTGCTTTTATTGTTCATATAGTCGTCCAGCTGCCGGATTATGGACATAACAATCGGGAGCATCATCATCACAGTTGCAGTATTGGAGATCCACATTGAGAGAAAGAAGGAGGAGGCCATAAATCCCAGAAGAATTCGGGCGGGGCTCACTCCGGTCACAGATAGTATTTTGAGAGCAATCCGTTTGTGCAGGTTCCACCGCTCCATTGCCAACGCAACCAAAAATCCCCCCATAAAGAGGAAGATAACATCATTAAAGTATGTTGCAGATACAGCTTTGCCATCCATTATCCCAAACAGAGGAAAGAGAGCAACAGTCAAAAGTGAGGTAATCGACAGCTGAACCACCTCCGTAATCCAACATAACGCCCTAAGTAGCGAAACACAAAACGCATATGTAACCTTCCGATTATCCGTCACAAAATCTACAAATAAAATTATC
>JAUYTH010000023.1 GCA_030695165.1 Bacteroidales bacterium | reverse complement strand
ATTTTTTTATAAAGACCTCTCTCTTCGGGAAGGTATCCAATATAGGCTATATCGTTTTTTTTGATAGGTACACCATTAAAAAGGACCTCTCCAGAGTCGGGAATTGTTATCTGATTCATTATCCGGATAAGAGTTGTCTTTCCGGCTCCATTTGGCCCGAGTAATCCGAAAATTTTACCTTTTGGTACAGAGAGTGAGACACTATCAAGAGCTGTAAACTGGTTAAATCTCTTAACCACATTGCGACAGGTTATGACATCCATTATATCCTTGATTGTTTTAAGATTTGAAATAAAAATACAATATTACAAAAAGTTAATGAAAATAATAGTTAAGAATTTTCAATATTTCCGGTTTTATTATATTATTGATTAGGAGTGAAGCCAGGTCGGGAATATCGGGGTGTATACTCTCTCTGAACCTTATTATGGATCTGGCCACATATGACCCGATGTAGGGGTTGGCAGAGAGCTCTTCAAAAGAGATCTTCTCTAAATTTTTTTTCTGAATTTTTGAGGTATCTGCATAGATATATCTCTGGATGACACTAAATTTTTCCCTGTCTATTCCCTTAATATCCATTATTTGTGATGGGTATGCGAATCCACCTGTTTTTCTTCTAAACTCAACTATCTTACCTGCATAATAGGGGCCTACTCCGGGAAGCGACAAAAGCAGAAGCGAATCTGCACTGTTAAGATCAATTTTTACAGCCTCTTTTACAGCCTCTCTCTCTCTTTTAACAGTTGGAGCCTCATTTATCTCTTCTATCTCTATAAACTCTTTCACCCTCTCATAAAAACCTTCGGGGAGTACATAGATCTTCTTTAGATCTTCTCTCTTTCGAAACACCCCTCCCTTCTCTCTGTATTTTAATACAACTGTGGCCTGGCCATTAGTAAGACCGAGTTTTATAAGCTCTTCCAGTGTTGCAATGTTGGGGTCAAATAAGAAGAGTTGAGGAGACTCTTCCTTGGTATTGGTTGTGATCTTATTATACTCTTTTTGATTACTGCTGTTTTTTCTTTTAACACCTGAGCTTTGGCTCTCTATTATTGTCTTTCTCTCCTTAGAAACAACTATTTCAGGTTCTGTTTTCATAGTTGCCATCACCTCCCGGGGTGGTGGAGAGGGCTCTTTATTATCATTATTGAAAAGAAAAATAAGTGTCTGGATAAACACTATTACACAAATAAGTGTAAGGGCACCCGATGCCTCTCTTTTGGAAAGTCTCTCTCTCAACTTCATCTCTCACCTCCTGATATTTTAAAATTTAATAACGTTATCTGTTTTTTCCCGATACTACAATAACAATTTCACCCTTTGGCTCCTTTTTTGTGTACCACTCTATAAGTTCAACTAATGTTCCGCGTCTGTTCTCTTCGTGAATTTTTGAAATTTCCCGTGAGACTGCAGCCTCCCTTTCAAGGCCAAAAGAGTCTGAAAGCTGGGTAAGAGTTTTTACAAGCCGGTAGGGAGACTCATAGAAAATTATGGTTCTGCTCTCTTCGCTCAACTCTTTTATCCTGCTGGTTCGGCCCTTTTTAATTGGCAAAAAACCCTCGAAACAGAATTTATCGCAAGGAAACCCGGAGTTTATCAGAGCGGGAACAAATGCAGTTGCACCGGGAAGGGTTTCAACCTCTACCCCACTCTCTCGGCACTGTCTTACAAGTAGAAACCCGGGGTCGGATATTCCCGGAGTGCCGGCATCGCTTATGAGTGCAATGTTCATTCCACTGAGAATCTTCTCTGCCACTCTCTCTACACTCTTGTGTTCGTTGTATTTATGATGGGACTCCATATGTACCTTTATGTCATATTTTTTCATTAAATATGAGCTTGTACGGGTATCCTCGGCAAGAATAAGATCTACCTCCTTAAGCACTCTTAATGCCCTGA